>CAZWBN010000021.1:0-17788 GCA_964632095.1 uncultured Clostridia bacterium
TGAAGAAGATTATGTTTTGATCCATAATACCAATACCTCCTTATTAGTAAAATTAATTAGGCTATGAGAACGAAAAAGCATTTATTACTCCAATTGTATTCTAAATAGACTCTTATCATACTACACAGCTCGGGTTAAAGCAACTTTTTTTTAAAAATAGGAAGGATTAAAAAGGGAGGATCAGAAATACCCGAGATTTTTAAGGCGGCGTCTTATTGCTTCTATTTCCTCAATGGTAAGTTCTGTTTTTTCTCCGCTTCTCGTAGAAATAAGGTCTCTTAATACATACACCACGAATTCATTTACACTCCTAAAACCACTTCCTTCAATTATTATTTTTATCTTTTCATAAAGAGGGCGAGGAATTTTTATTGTAACTTTATCTTTTTCCATAATCGTAATTTTAATAAGTATATATTTCAAAGTCAAATTTGAGCCTAATTTAATAAAAAAGGAATAAATATTGAAGAACTTTATAAAAAATCAGAAAGTAGAACATTTAAACCAATAGATTTGGGATTTAAAATTAAAATTCAAGGTAAAAATAAGTTCAGGAGCGTTATTGTAAATAATGTAATAGGATATATTCCCGGCGCAGACCCAAAATTAAAGGAAAAATCAATAATTTTAAGTGCTCATATAGACCATCTTGGCAAAAATCCTTCTCTCTCAGGAGATCAAATTTTTAATGGTGCAATAGATAATTCTTCTGCAGTAACATCTATGATTATAACAGCAAAAATTTTGAAAGAATATCAGAAGAATCTGAAATATTCAATAATAGTTTTAGTCTGTGAAGCAGAAGAAGAAGGTTTGCTGGGCCTCATACTTTTTTGCAAACAGTATAGATCCCTCTAAAATTGTTGCAAACATTAATTTTGAATCAACTCCAGTATGGGAAAAAGCAAGGGATTTCATTGCAGTAGGGGCGAAATATTCCACTTTAGAGGATATTTTAAAGAAAATACTTAAAAAAGAAAATCTTAAATACTCTTATTTTTCTATGGCGAATCAGGGATTCTTCTACAGGTCCGACCAGTTCAGTTTTGCAAGAAAAGGTATACCTTCTATTTGGATTACAGCAGGAGAGGATTATGTCTCAGGTAAAAATAGATTAAAAGAATTCTTCACGGGAAATTATCACACTCCAGAAGATGAATACAATCCAGAATGGAAACTGGATAGCACAATTCAAACAATAAAAATTGCTCTTTTACTCATCGACTATATTAATAGAAACACACCAGAGATAAAATGGAAAGGGAAAATGACTTTTCCTGTGGAGAACTGAACCAGAAAAATTTTGAAAAATAACATTATATTTCTGCTGGCGAATTCAAGCTCTTTGCTTGACTTTTCATATATTTATCTTTAAATTTAAGGTTTGAAAAGTAAAATCAATGATTGAAGTTAATCATTTAGCTAATCTAAAAGAAGAGATCTTTTCCCTAAAAAAAGAGATACATCTAAAACGGAAAAAAATTAAAGAAATAAAAAAATTAATTAATAAGGAAATCGATACTCCATATAGGATAAATCTCTGGGAATTAACCGAAAATGAATTGGATAAAGAAATGGGAACTCGACTGTCCATTTTAAATGAAGATATCGATTGTTTACCCTCTGGAGAAATAAAATCTCATCGAAAAATTATAGGACCATTTATAGTTTTTCTAAAAAAAATAATAAGGAAACTAACACTGCCTTATCTCAGATTTATCTTTGAAAGACAGAAAAATTTCAATGAGGAAATTGTTGCTTATCAACTGGCATCTTTTATAAGATTTAGACAAATTGAAGAGAAATTGAATGACTTAAAACAAGAAATAGAGGAATTAAAAGAAAAACAAGAGACTATTATTGAAGCCATCAATTCTCTTACGAAGAGAGATGAGAGAAAATAGTTCTTTAATAGAAGCAGCAAGGGAATTCCCTAATAAACTTCCTGATATTTTAAAAAAATCTTATAGACTTGAGGGTGCAGAGCATATAGATAAAATTTTACCTTCTGTTTTGGTAACTTTAATTAAAAACAACGAATTTGAAAAAATCCAGAAAATTTTACCAAAGCTAATAAAAATTATTTCAAAATTTTCAGGAATTCAATATGCTTATAATCTTTTATCCAGAATAGAAGTATCTTTTGGTTTTCGTAAGCCATCTATTGGAATCTATGACCACACTTTCCATTTAATAGGCGGGGGGCAAAAATATGGATGCACGATTGCCTATGCTCTCCAAAAGGATTTTGATATAACCTTAATATCAAATAAAAGAGTATCCTTAGAGGATTTAAAAAAGTGGTATGACTTAGATTTATCCAATTGCAAAATTAAGGTAATAAGA
Source organism: uncultured Clostridia bacterium (assembly GCA_964632095.1). Classification (GTDB taxonomy): domain Bacteria; phylum Acidobacteriota; class Aminicenantia; order JdFR-78; family JdFR-78; genus JdFR-78. Next base: position 2,347 of record CAZWBN010000021.1, read on the forward strand.
TTACCCTTTTTTGAGGAAAGGGGTTTTAATGAAATTGACCCTGGCATGGTAACTTTCAGGATGGAAAATCCTTTCCATATAATAAGCAGGGAAACTGGAAATTACGATATTTTTATCAATAATAGCATGTTAGAGATGGTCTATCCATTATCTAACATTTCGATACTCATCTGCCATTTCCCGGAAAGGCGGAGAGCAAATTATTTTTATGCGGATAAATATGACTATATAATTTACAATAGCAAATATACTGGCGAATGGATAAAAAAGAAATGGAAAGTAAATCCAACAACCCATATTTATCCTCCAGTAGATATGCTTGATTCAGAAGAAAAACCGGTAAAAGAGGATATTATACTATCAGTTGCGCGTTTTGAAATTGGGGGAAGCAAGCAGCAGTTTGAAATGATTAAGGCTTTTATAGATTTGGAAAAAAGATATTCTGAGAATTTAAAAAACTGGCGTCTTATACTTAGTGGCGGAAGCATCAAGAACAATACTTATCTTAATAAGATTGAAAATTTTTTGTCCTCTTTACAAAACAATAAAATAGAGTTAAAAGTAAACATTTCTATAGACGAGCTTAAAGACCTCTATAAAAAGGCAAAAATATTTTGGCATTTTTGTGGCCTCAATCAAACAGACCCTTCAATGATAGAACATTTTGGAATGTCGATAGTTGAAGCCATGCAGAACTGGTGTGTTCCAATTGTATTTGATGGAGGGGGGCAAAGAGAGATTGTGGAAGATGGAATTTCTGGATATAGATTTTCTAATCTTAGAGAACTTAAAGCTAAAACTATGAAACTAATAAGAGACGAAAATTTGCTTAATAAATTAAGCGAGGGAGCATTTAAAAGGGGAAAAGATTTTACAAAAGAAATGTTTATTTCTAAAATTAAAGGTTTTTTTAGCGAAATATTAAATTCATATACTAAAATACAATGTTCTCCATCATAATTCTGACAAAAAATTCATTGAATGTTGTAAATAATCTGGTAGATGCATTACTCTCTCAAAATTTTCAATATGATTTTGAGATTATCTTTATGGACAACAATTCAACAGACGGAACATTGGAATATCTTGAGGAAGTGAAGAAAAGAGCTAAGAATTTTAAAGTAAGGATTGTTCATGTCCCGGAATATGAATTCAGCCATAGTGGAACCCGTATGAAAGCCACTAATTTAGCAAAAGGCAAATTTATAGTTTTCTTTACAGATGATGTTATTCCAATAGGAAAGGATTTCCTTGAAAATTTAACCCGACCAGTAAGAGAGGGAAAAGTAGCTGCTTCTTATGGAGTTTTTCAGATAGGAGGGAATAAGTTATATGACCCAATTGATGCCTATTTACACAATAACTGGTATCATGAATACGACGATATATCAGAGCCTATTTCTTCTTATTGCTGGAGTAAATTATCTCCGAAAATGAGAAGAAAATTATCTAATTTTGATAACTGTGCTTCATGCATTAATAAAGAAGTTCTTCTTAAAATAAAATTACCAAATGTTCCTTATGGAGAGGACATGAGCTTTGCAAAGAGATTAATTCTGAATAATTATAGAGTAGCTCTTGTTAAAAATGCAAAATTTTATCACTGGCACAAGGTGAAATTCAGTTATATGTTAAAAAGAATGTGTATTGACCAGGATTTGAGTATAAAAGAATTTGAGTTATATTATGTCTCCCGGTTCCTGGGAATTCTTAAGAATATAATGATCAGAGTAATTCATCGAACTTATATTGGTCTTTTTAAAATAAAAGCACCTTTATGGAAGAAAGTCTATTGGATTTTCTATAATACAAAGATTTTAATAGCTGATTTTCTCGGCAAATATATAGGAACTTTAAATGAAGAGAGAACAAAAGGATTACTTTCTCCCCTAAAGAAAAAACTTCTTAAAATAAAAAACAATATTCTAAATGAAATTAATCAAAAATCCCTTCTGAGATACTGAACGAGAAACGGTCTGTCCTTGACAAATTTTACTTTTCATTTTATATTTAATAAAGCATGGAATTTCAATGGAAATTACCGACCTTATAAAAGAGAAAGCAGACATAGTTGAATTAGCCTCTCAATATACCAACCTTAAACAAAGGGGAAAGAGATGGTTTGGGCTCTGCCCTTTTCACTCTGAGAAAACTCCCTCATTCACTGTTGACCCTGAAAAAAAACTTTATCACTGCTTTGGATGTGGAGCAGGGGGAGATATTTTTACACTTATAATGGAAAAAGAAAAACTAAGTTTCTGGGAAGCAATAAAATTTCTCTGCCAAAAATACAATATCCCTTTGCCAGAAAGGGGTTCAGAGCATTCAAAAATAAATGCTGAGACAGAGGAACTTTATAAAATCCATGAGGAAGCATTAAAATTCTTTAGGAAAAATTTAATATCCACGAATGAAGGGGGAAAAGCATTTGCCTATCTTCTAAAAAGAGGTATAAAAAAAGAAAGTATTGATTTCTTTAAAATAGGATATGCTTTAAAATCGTGGAATTCTCTTTACTCTTATTTGATTAAGAAGGGTATTTCTCCTTCATCAATTGAAAAGGCTGGATTGATTATTCCAAGTCAAAAAGGTGAAGGGTTTTATGATAGATTTAGAGGAAGAATTATTTTTCCGATTTTTAATTTATCGGGAAGAATTATTGCTTTCGGAGGAAGAACTGTCTATGAAGAGGAACCAAAATATCTGAATTCTCCTGAGACTCCTATTTATTCAAAGGGAAATTCTCTATATGGATTGAATTGGGCAAAAGATTCCATCCGAGAGCATAAAGAGGCTATTTTAGTGGAAGGGTATATGGATTATATATCCCTGTATCAAGCAGGGATAAAAAATATAGTCGCATCTTTGGGAACAAGTCTAACAGCTTCTCAGCTTTCCCTTCTTCAGAGATTTACAAGAAAAGTTTGTATAAACTATGATAGTGATCAAGCAGGACAATCCGCAACTTTACGTTCAATTTCCTTGTGCCTTGAAAGAGGACTGGAGGTTAATATATCGCTTTTACCCGAAGGCCATGACCCTGACAGTTTTGTAAAGGAAAGGGGTAGACAGCAATATCTTGACTACATTAATCAGAAAAGTATACCTGGTTTTGAATTCCTTTGTGCTTCTCTAATGAATTCAAGAAATCTTGATTTACCACAGGAAAAATCTCAATTATTGAGAGAATTAATAGAAATTGTCTCTAAAATTCCCGATAATATAATTAGAAGTGAATATATTAAAAAACTCAGTGAATATTTTGCTATTGATGAATCAGAAATTCGAGAAATAATAAAATTAGGAACAGATAAAATCATTGCTGAATTTGAAAAGGAAGAATTTCTTCCTGCTGAAAAAAGACTATTACAAATTATTCTCGAGGAGAAAGAAATTGCAAAGAAGATAATTCCACATATAAATATAAATGACATTCGAGGTTTAAAAAGTGAAAATATTTTTGAGAAAATCTTAGATAACTTTAAAAATGAGAAAGAATTGAGTATAGGAGTTTTAAAAGAAGAGATAGATTCATCCCTCTTATCACCAATAATTCAATCAATGATTGAAAATCAATGTGAGGCGTCCTTGGAAGAGGCAATGGATTGTTTAAATACATTAAAAAAACTGTCTCTTCAGAAAAAATTGAGAGAAATTCAAAAGGAAATTAGTAAATTGGAGAAAGAGGGAAATTCATATAAATTAAATATTTATCTTGATTTAAAGCAGAAGATTACAAAAGACCTCTTAGCTTTGATGTGAAACTAAATAAAGGAGGTTGAGGTTATAAAAAATGGGCAAGGAATTGAAGAAAAAAAGAAAGAAAAAAGATAGTTTATCCATAGAGGAAAAATATCCCAATAAAGTAAATAATCTTATTTCAAAAGGAAGAAAAAAGGGTTATTTAAGACAGGAAGAAATTGATGATTATTTTCCTCCCAATGAATTTGATTCTTCAGGAGATTTTGATGATTTAATGGATTTATTTAGTTCTCATGGAATCAAAGTAATAGATAAACTTCCTACTTCAGAAGAAGAGGAAGAAGAATTTCCTGTTCTTAAAAGACCAGAGAAACCTCCCAAGCCTCTTCCTTTAGAAAGGACTACTGACCCTGTAAAACTTTATCTTCGAGAAATGGGAACGGTTCCTTTGTTAACTCGGGAAGGAGAAATAGAGATTGCAAAAAGAATTGAAAGAGGCGAGAAAACAATAGTAAAAGCTCTGTCAAGGACAAAAATAGTGCTTATGGAAGTACTTTCTATTGGAGAAAAATTGGAAAACAACGAAATTTCTGTTCAAGAAATATTTGAGATCAATGAGGATGATGTGCTTGAAGGGAAAATAGAGGAAAGAAAAAAAGAGATTATTAAGAAAATAGAAGAGATAAGAAAACTGAGCCAAAAATTAGAAAAGATGAAGAAAAAAGGAATATTTCCTGCAGGAAGAATAGTAATCCAGATTTCAAAATTAATCAGAGAACTTGATTTCAAATCTAATTATATGGACAAATTCATAGAAGAATTGCGTTCAATGGAAAGTAAATTTCTCCAGTTGGAAGAAGAAAGACAGAAGCTAAACGAGAGATTAGAAAATGCAAGAAATGAATCAGAGAAAAAATTACTGAAAGCTCAAATTGAATTTGTGAATAAGCAATTGAAAGACTTGGAGGAAAAAGCTGGAGTTTCATCAAAGGGTTTGAGAAAGATTTTGAGGACTATTGAGAAAGGTAAAAAAGAAGTAGAGGAATCAAAGCAGCAATTGGTAAAGGCAAATTTGAGATTAGTAGTTTCAATTGCTAAGAAATATACAAATAGAGGATTGCAATTTTTAGACCTTATTCAGGAAGGAAATATAGGATTAATGAAGGCTGTTGAGAAATTTGAATATAAAAGAGGATATAAATTCTCCACATATGCAACTTGGTGGATTAGACAGGCTATTACAAGGGCAATAGCTGACCAAGCAAGAACAATCCGTATTCCAGTTCATATGATTGAAACAATAAATAAATTGATAAGGGTTTCAAGGCAATTAGTTCAAGAATTAGGGAGAGAACCAACATCTGAGGAAATTGCAAAAAAAATGGATTTACCTGTAAATAAAGTTAGAAAGATACTAAAGATTGCTCAGGAACCCATTTCACTGGAGACTCCAATTGGAGAAGAAGAGGATAGTCATCTTGGGGATTTTATAGAAGATAAAACCATTCCATCCCCTCCTGATACAGTCATTCATCAAAGTTTAAAAGAGCAGATTCAGGAAGCTTTAAAATCACTAACAGAGAGAGAAGCAAAAGTATTAGAAATGCGCTTTGGATTAAAAGATGGAAATGAACACACCTTAGAAGAAGTCGGACAGAAGTTTAATGTAACTCGTGAAAGAATAAGACAAATAGAAGCTAAAGCCCTTAGAAAATTAAAACATCCTTCCCGAAGCAAAAAATTGAAATCATTTTTGGACAGTGAGAGAGGCAAAAGTTGACACTTGACTATAATTTTGCTATAAGTAAATTGATATAGATGGGCCTATAGCTCAGCGGCCAGAGCTGCCGGCTCATAACCGGTAGGTCCCAGGTTCGAATCCTGGTAGGCCCATTTCTCAGTGGAAGAGGAAAAAGGAGTGGAACAGGATTTTGAGTCATTAATAAGCTTACAGGAAATAGACAGAAAACTGATTAACCTCAAAAAAGATTTAAATCAGATTCCCCTCCGACTTAAAGAGATAGAAGATAAAAGAAAGAAAAATCAGGAAGAGCTTTCCAAGGCAAAGGAAAAACTTGCTGAAAATCAGAAAAAAAGAAAAGAACTGGAATTAGAGCTCCAAAGTTTAAAAGAAAAAGTTTCAAAATATAAAAAACAGTTATATGAAGTCAAAACAAATAAAGAATATGCTTCTATGCTTAAAGAAATTGAATATACAGAAGGAGAAATAGAAAAATTAGAAGAAAAAATAATTGAGGAACTTCTCAAGGCAGATGATATACAGGCTGAAATTAAAAAGGCAGAAGAGACTAATCAGAAGGAAGACAATAAATTAAAAGAAGAGGAACGGCAGATAAAATCTAAGAAGGAAAAGATTTTAAATGAAATCGAACAATTAAATAAAGAAAGAGAAGAACTTATTCCAAAAGTCCCTAAAAATTATTTAGAATTGTATGAAAAAATTTTTCCAAAAAAGAACGGTATTGTATTATCTCCTGTAAGTGACGAGTTTTGTTCTGTGTGCAATATGCGAATTAGACCCCAGGTAATAAATGAATTAAAGTCCAATAAGGAACTTATATTTTGTGAAAATTGTGGAAGAATACTTTACTGGATTGGAAAACCATCATCTGAAAAAAAGAAAAAACAAGCTTAACCTTCTTCATTTTCTTCTTTATAAAGTTCATCAATTAAATCTTTATATTTCTTTTCTATTATATTTCTCTTAACCTTTAAAGTAGGGGTTATTTCATCCTTAGAAATTTCAAATTCTCTATCTAAAAGAACAATTTTTTTAATTCTTTCATAAGGAGCTAAGCCCTCTGTAGTTCGGTCAACTTCTGCTTGTATGAAATTCTTAATTTCCTTTTTACTTACGAGGTCTTTCCTATCCTTATATTCGATGTTATTAAATTTTGCATATTCCTCCAATTTTTCAAAATTAGGAATAATAAGAGCTGAAACGAATTTCCTCTTGTTTCCAATAACGACCACATTTGAAATATAAGGATTTGCTTTAAGCATATTCTCAATTGGTTGAGGAGCTACATTTTTACCTCCGGAAGTAACTATAATATCTTTTTTCCTATCAGTAATAACGAGAAATCCATCTTTATCCAGGTATCCTATATCTCCGGTATGAAACCATCCGTCTTTAAAAGCTTCTTTAGTTTCTTCCTCTTTTTTATAATAACCGAGCATTACATTAGGACCTTTTACCAATATTTCACCATCAGGAGCAATTTTTACCTCTACCCTGGGAATTGGTTTTCCAACTGTTCCAAACTTAAGATTCTCAAAAGTATTTACTGATATAACAGGAGATGTTTCTGTTAAGCCATAACCCTCAAGGATTACCAGCCCCATAGCATAAAAGAATTCAGCAATTTCCTTTGAAAGAGGAGCACCTCCTGATACAAAAAATCTTACCCTCCCCCCTGTTCTTTCGATTATTTTGGAAAATACAAGTTTATGAGCAATTTTATTTTTGAATTTCAGAAAGAATCCGATGGATTCCTTAGCTAATTTTTTTTCTCCCACTTTTTTTCCGACTTTAACAGCCCAGAAAAAAATCTTTCTTTTTAAAGGTGAGCTGGAAAGCACATTATCCATAACTTTAGCATAAATCTTTTCAAATACCCTTGGGACACTCACCATTATATTTGGTTTGACTTCAAGTAAATTCTGTGCAACAGTTTCAACGCTTTCAGCATATGCAATTGTACATCCCTTATAAATGTAGGTATGAGTGACCATTCTTTCTAAAATGTGGGAAAGAGGTAAAAAGGAAAGAACAACATCTTTATCTGAAAATTCTATTATTTCAGAAACTGATAGAATGTTACTCAGTATATTCATATGGGTGAGCATTACCCCCTTTGGCATACCAGTTGTTCCAGAAGTATAGATGATTGTTGCTAAATCATTAGGTTTAATAGCAAGAGCAGTTTTCTCAAAAAGCTCGGATTCTTTCTCCTTTCTCTTTTTCCCCATCTCTCTTACCCGAGAAAAAGACAGAACTCCCTCAAAAGGAGGGGAAACAAAAGATATGAGTTTTTCAACTTTTGGAAGTTCGTGTTTTATAGACTTTATTTTTTCCCCTTGAATTTCATTTGAGAAAATAACGACTTTTGCATCTGAGTCATTTATAATGTATTTTATTTGTCCAGCTGTTAAAGTGGGATAAATAGGAACTGTTATCCCACCAAAAGCAAGAATTGCCAGATCTGAAATAATCCATTCCGGTCTATTTTCTGAAAGCAAAATGATTTTATCATTTTTTCCGAGTCCAAGCCCTCTCAGACCAAGAGAAAATTCTTCCACCATATTTTTAAATTCTTGAGTAGATATTCCTTTATATTTTCCTTTTTCCTTATAAAGAATAAAATTTTCTTTTGGATATTTTTTTACAGTATTAAGAAAAACTTGATTTAAAGTCTCTATCATATTCCCTCCTGAAATAAAAATTTGCGTTTATTCTAATTAAATTTACCAATAAATTCAAGAATTATTTTCCGTATTGATGGGAGTCATCCAAAATATCCCCAATTGTCCAGTCCCTTATCCATTCTTCAATTAGAAAAATTTTCATTCCACCGTCTTCTGTGGAACTGACCACTCTCTTTAATCCACAGTTTATAATCATTTTCTTACAAATAAAGCAAGGAAAAGCATTTATTGGCTTTTTAGTCTTATAGTCCTCTCCATAAATGAACATATCCCCTCCAAGAAGACTAACTCCTGCTCGAGCAGCATTTATAATAGCGTTTTGTTCCGCATGAACGCTTCTGCACAATTCGTACCTCTCTCCATGAGGAATATTTAATTTATCCCTCAAGCAAAAGCCATGTTGGAAGCTATCTTTTGTCTTTCTCGGTGCACCTACATATCCGGTGGATATTATCTGGTCATCCCGAACTATAATTGCTCCTATGCTCCTTCTGAAACAAGTGCTTCTCTTTGCCACTTCTTTTGCTATATTAAGATAATATCTATCCTTTGAAATTCTCTCCGGCATTTATCCCTCCTTTCTATTTAAAAATATGAGGATTAGAAATTTTCCATAATTTTTTCTAATTTTCTGTATAAGTCCTCTATCGTACCATCGTTTATAACAGTGTAGTCAGCCATCTTCATACATGTGAAAAGCTGCTGAGAATTCTCTCTATCGCTCATCTCTTCCTGCTCTTTTTTTATAAATTCATAAAGATTATTAATGGATTCTTTTCTACCCCTTTTCATTATCCGTTGAAATCTTAGCAATACAGGTGCATCAATGCATATCAAAATAAAATTCTCAAATTTTCTGAAATATTTAATCTCAGCAGGATTTCTTATACTATCAATCACTGCTTTATCCTTAATTTTACTTATCACTCTTTTTGCAAGAATATCCGGTCCAAATCTCTCTCTTAATTCATTACCCTTTTTAATTAAGTTATCTCGATTAATCTCTAATCCATTCTTCTTGAGCTCTTCTCTGATTTCATCAGATAGAGAAAAATATTCATAACTCTTTTTAACAAAATATTTAGCAGCTTCTCCTTTCCCTGCTCCATTAGGACCTGTTAAACCAATTAATTTTAATTTCTTGATTTTCATAGCCCTATTGAGAGAAGAATAATTCCTATTAATATACCGAATATAAAATTAAAAATTTTTACTTTTATCGAGTCTTTTACACTGAAAGAGAGGAGAGGCAGCATTCCATGTCCATCCTGGACAATTGAACTTGCGAGAAGAATAGAAAAAGGTATGAGCCCTTTTGAGAATAAAAATACGAAAATAAGATGAGGACCTGATTGGGGCAATATTCCAATTAGCACGGAGAATAACAAAATTAAAAAGTGATTTCCTTTTATAAGATTTTCAAGATTGAAGAATTTTAAACCAAGTTCAATTACAAGGAGAGTGAAAAATGTCCATAAAAACACTTTCCATATATGCTTTTTTAGAATATGATTCCAAATATGCTCTTTAAAATAATGGTTAACTGTCAATTTATGAGGATGATACTCGTGTAAATAGCATTCTTCACATACTTTAATTTTTAATAAATTGATAATTTTATCAGATAGCCATCCAAATAAAATCCCCAAAATAAAAAGGATGAGAAAAAGAAAGACAGCTTTCCTTGGAAAAAGAGAAAGCATGATAAATGCTTCGTCTCCTGAAGTGGCTATCATACCTCCAACAATTGCACCAAAACTTATTAGCCCGTGTATATAGAGGGAGACATTAATAAAAGCACCAAAACATCCTGGAGTAATGCCTAAGAAAGATGTGAGTACATATTGAGCTCCTAATCCTTTTTTTATTAAATCTTCTAATTTTCCTTTGGTTAAAACTCCTATTAAATCTACAAGGAGCATCATTAAAAATACAAGAAGAGTTATTTTTACAGTATGAAACGAGACTTCAATTAAAATCTCTTTCATTTTCTTTTCCCAAAAATATAGGCTATGCCTATTCCAATACCATAAAGAGCTAACATTGGAAAGGCAATAATACTCTGGGTTATCATATCTGGAGTTGGAGTAATTATAGCTGCAATTACAAAGGTTACTAACACAGCATATTTAAATTTTTTTATGAGCCATTTATGAGTGACAATTCCGAGCCTTGAAAGGAAAAAAATTAATGTTGGTAATTCAAATACAAGAGCAATGCCCAGTAGAACTTTTAAAGCAAAAGAAAAATATTGGTCTACTGTAATTACTGGTCTGAAATCAGCACCCATTTTTATAAAAAATCTACAAGCCCATGGGAAAACAATAAAATAGCCAAATAATCCCCCGAGAATAAAGAAAAGAGAAGTAAAGATTACAAAAGGAACAACATATCTTTTTTCCTTAGGGTAAAGACCTGGAGAAACAAACAGCCATAATTGAAAAAAAATAAAAGGAGAGGTAAAAAATATTGAGGCAAGAAATGAAACCTTAATATAAAGCATAAAAGGAGCAGTTAAAGTTGTATATGCTAATTTTTCTCCTTCAGGAAGAAATTTTGTTACAGGTCGGGCTAAAACGCGATAAATATCTTTGCTAAATATCCATGCTGGAATAACTCCTATTATTACTGCTGAAATTGAGTAGAGCAATCTTTTTCTTAAATCCTGGAGATGTTCAAGGAAGGTCATTTCATCCGGAGATTTCTTTCCCTTCTTCCTCATCCTTTTTTATTTCCTTATCCAGCTCTTTTTTAATTTCCTCGATTTCCTCTGTTTGAATTTCTTCTTCGATTTTATTTTTAATCTCATTTGAAGTTCGTCTGAGTTCTGAGAGGGCTCGACCAATTGACCTCCCTATTTCAGGGAGTTTTTTGGGACCAAAAATTAGGAGTGCAATAATTAGGATGACGATTATTTCAGGAAATCCTATATTTCCAAACATTTTAAATCAATTAGAATATATCTTTTATCCAGGATTAAGTCAAGGCAAGAATTTTCCGAGGATTAATAAAAAAACAATGAGAAAAGCTGATTTAAAGATTGAATTATTTTTTTAGTTTTAAACCAAGCTCTTCGATTTGTCTTTTATCAACTTCTGACGGGGAACCTGTTAATAAGCATAGTGCGCTTGTTGTTTTTGGAAAGGGTATCACCTCTCTTATACTTTCTTCACCCGCTAAAATCATTACTAAACGGTCAAAACCAAGCGCTATTCCCCCATGTGGAGGTGCACCATATTTTAAAGCTTCAAGAAAGAAGCCAAATTTATCTTCTATTTCCTTCTCATTTAATCCTAAAATCTTAAAAATCTTTCTCTGAAGTTCGATATTATTTATTCTTATACTACCCCCACCAATCTCTATCCCGTTTATTACTAAATCATAGGCTTTTGACCTTATCTTTAAGGGGTCTTTATCGAGGTATTCTAAATCCTCTTCCCTCGGAGCAGTAAAAGGATGATGATTGGAAACAATTCTATTTTCTTCTTCGCTCCATTCAAAGAGGGGAAAATCAGTAATCCATGCGAATTTAAAAATTTTCTTATCGATAATTTGTTTTTTACCTATTATATCTCTCAAATCGCCAAGAATTTTTAAAGCCAGATTTCCCTCATCTGCTACCAGAAGAACTAAGTCTCCTGTATTTCCTTCTATATGTTCCCATAATTTCTTAAAAAAATTTTCACCTATTTTTAAAGGAGACCTAAATCCAGTATCATCTTTTTTTATCCATATCACGCCTTTCCCGCCAAGCTTTTTTGCTCTCTCACCAAATTCATCTAACTCACGCCTTGAAATAACCGCACCTTCTCTCACGACTATCCCTTTTACTTTTCCTTTTGAAGCAATTGCCCTTTTAAAAATTTCAATTTCAGACTCACTTGCTAAATCCGTAATATCAAAAATTTCGATTTCATTTCTTAAATCAGGCCTATCGGTTCCATACTTTTCTATTGACTCGTTATAGGTAAGTTTTGGAAAAGGAATATCTACAGAAAAATTTATTAAATTAAAAACCTCAGCCATAACTTCTTCTATTAAACAATGGATGTCTTCAGGTTGAACAAAACTCATTTCTATATCAATTTGTGTGAATTCTGGTTGACGGTCAGCTCTTAAATCTTCGTCTCTAAAACATCGAACAATTTGGAAATATCTATCAAACCCTGAAATCATTAATATCTGTTTAAATAATTGAGGAGATTGAGGAAGAGCATAAAATTTTCCCTTATATATTCTACTCGGGACAAGGTAATCTCTTGCTCCTTCTGGAGTGGATTTACTGAGAAAGGGTGTTTCAATTTCAAGAAATCCTTTTTTAGCCATAAAATTCCTTATTTTTAATGCAACCTGATGTCTGAGTTTTATATTCTTTTGGAGAGAAGCTCTCCTTAAATCCAAGTATCTGTATTTAAATCGAAGTTCTTCAGAAGCTTGGGGAGGGTCTGAAATCACAAAGGGAGTTGTCTGGGAAGTGTTTAAAATTTTTAATTCCTTGGCTAAAACCTCTATTTCTCCTGTAGGTAATTCTTTATTAACTGCTTCTTTTGCTCTCGTTTGCACTGTCCCTTTAATTCCAAGAACATATTCCATCTTTACATTTTTTGCTTTTTGAATGAGATGTTTTGAGTCAGAAGTAAAAACTATCTGAACTATCCCTTCCCTGTCTCTCAAGTCAATAAAAACTAAATTCCCAAGATCTCTCACCCGATTTACCCATCCAAAGAGGATAACTTCCTGACCACAGTGCTCTTTTCGTAGTTCGCCACAGTAATGGGTTCTTTTCCAGTTATTTAAAAAATCAGTTTTTATTGTCATTATTTCTCTGTTAATTTCTTTAATATTTCTTCCTTATTCACTTCTATCTGAATAGCTTTTTCCATATCCTTTAACTTATACCTTTTCTTTCTAAGTTCCTCCTCACCTATAATTAAAACCCATCTTGCGTTTAATTTATTTGCTCTGCTCAATTGATTTTTTAAATTTTTATTCTTGAATTCCGCAATGCATTGTATATTATTCATTCTAAGAAATCGCAAAAGAGAAATTGCTTCTCTCTTTGCTTCCTCTCCTAAATATATAACATATATAAAATCTTTTTCTTTTTCGAACTCTTCGGGTAGTAAAGAAATTAATCTTTCTGCGCCAATGGCAAATCCGATTCCAGGAAGAGACGGTCCACCAAAAATTTTTACAAGGTCATCATACCTTCCTCCTCCTAATACAGCATCTTGAGCACCCAACCTTTTTGAAATTACCTCAAAAACAGTTTTTGTATAATAGTCTAAACCCCTCGCCAATTTAGGTTCGATTCTATATTTTATTTCATATAATTCAAGATAATCTTTAAATTTAGAAAAATGTTGCTCGCATTCATTACAAAGATAATCAATAATTTTTGGAAAATTGTCAGCTATTTTCCTGCATTTCTCTTTTTTGCAATCAAATATCCTTAAAGGATTAGTCTGGATTTTTCTCTGACAATCTGAACATAATTCTTTTGCATATTTTTCTGCTTCATCTTTCAATATATTAAGATATGAAGGTCTACATTTTTTACAGCCTATTGAATTTATTAATATTTCTGTATCTAAAATTCTTAATCTTTTAAGAAAAAAATCAACTATTTCAACAACCTCTGCGTCAATTGCCGGGTCTTCCTCGCCAAAAACCTCCAGACCAATCTGGTGAAATTGGCGATATCTTCCTTTCTGTGGTTTATCATATCTGAACATGGGACCAATATAATAAAATCTTAGGGGCATCGGTTTTAAATAAAGCCTATGCTCGATTAATGCCCTTACCACTCCTGGTGTTCCTTCTGGTCTTAAGGTAAGAGACCGTCCTCCCTTATCAATAAAAGTGTACATCTCTTTAATAACAACCTCTGAGGTTTCTCCGGTGCCTTTCTCAAAAAGCTCGGTTGCCTCAAATATAGGAGTTCTTATTTCTTTATATCCATAAAGCTCAAATGTTTCTCTTGCCAGTTTTTCAACCAGTTGCCATTTCTTAATTTCAGGAGGAAGAATATCTTTCGTGCCTTTTATTAATGAAATTATCTTCATTGCTCTTTAAAAATTCCCATTTTTCTGAATTTTTTATATCTAAGCTCCAATCTTTCTTGAGGGGTTAATTTTTGAAGCTCTTCTAAATTTTTCTTTATATAACGGTCCACATTTTTAAAAGTCTTCTCATAATCAGCATGAGCTCCACCAATTGGCTCAGGAATAATTTCATCTATTACTCCAAAGCTAAGAAGATCCTTTGAAGTCAACCTTAAACTTTTTGCAGCCAATGAAACAGCTTCTTGACTCTTCCAGAGAATAGCCGCACATCCTTCTGGAGAAATCACAGAATAAAAGGAGTACTGGAGCATTAAAATTCTATCTCCAATCCCTATTGCAAGTGCTCCTCCACTTCCACCTTCCCCAATTACTGTATTTATAATTGGGACTTCAAGTTTTGCCATCTCTCTCAAATTATATGCAATGGCTTCTGCTTGACCTCTTTCCTCTGCTCCTATTCCAGGGTAAGCACCTGGAGTATCTATAAAAGTTAAAATCGGAAATCCGAATTTATTTGCTAATTTCATTATTCTTAGAGCTTTTCTATAACCCTCTGGATGGGGCATTCCAAAGTTTCGAAATAATTTTTCTTTTGTTGTTCTTCCTTTCTGATGACCGATTACTGCAACTGTCTGTCCATGATAAAAACCAAGTCCTGCTACAATTGCCGAGTCATCACCGAAGCGTCTATCTCCATGGAGTTCCATAAAATCTTCTATTAAATAATCTATATAATCAAGCGTGTAGGGACGCTGAGGATGCCGAGCAATCTGTATAATATGGAGAGGAGTTAATTTTGATTCAATTTCTTTCCATTTAGTCCTTATTTCTTTTTTTAATTTATTTATTTTTTCTTTATTTTTAGGGTCTGACTCTAATTTTTTAATTTCCTCTCTTAATTTAATTAAAGGTTTCTCTAACTCAAAAAAAGTTTCTTCTTTAGCCATTTTCTTTTTACTTGCTTATTCTATAGATTTTCCTAAATTCTTGTCAAGTAAGATAATTTTGATTTCCAAATATACTTTTTTAAGGATAAATTTTAGGTTAAAATAGTAATGTCATAAAGGAGAAATTTTAGATGTTTTATCTCCCGGTAATTTTCTTAATTTTCCTCTTTTATTTTATACTTCTGATATTTTTGCTCTTCATATTGCAAATAGGAATAATTGGTTTTGCTTTTGAGAAAATTGGAATTCCAGGAGAATATATATTTACGCTTCTGTTCC
>CAZWBN010000022.1:0-10237 GCA_964632095.1 uncultured Clostridia bacterium
TTTGAAAAACCTCTTTCTTTTAATAAAGTCTCAATTTTATTCTTAATTTTTTGTCTCATTAATGGGGATTCACTTACTCCTAAATTAATTTCCAGAGAAATCGCTGGATTTAATCCAGAGATATTTTCATTTATTAATCTCAGTACCTCCTCTACCTCCCATTGAAATTCCTTCTCTTTTTCAAAAATTTTTTCAGGTTCGTCTATTTTTATAGTTTCCACATTTATCTTCTTTATTTTTAAATTTTGTTTTAAATAATCAAAAATAAATCTTTCAAAATTTTTATTTTTTTCAGGCAAATAGAATTCGCTATAAAAATACTCCAGTTCTTTATTTTTCAATTTTTTAATTAGCTCTTTTAACTTATAGTAAAAATGAGAGGGAGAAGCTCCATGTTTTCCATTAAAAAATTCTTCTACTTTTTCTTTAATATCGTTAATTTCAGGTTCCCCTGATTTAAAATAAGTGAGGTATGGATAGGTTTTTGCAAGATAAAAGAGAGTTTTTTCCATTCCATTTCGCTGTGGAGCTATGATTATTAAAGCGTTTGATTTATTAAAAGCTTCTGGGATTACTTCCATTAATCCTTCATTCTTTCCCAAGGGGAATTCTTTTAATTTTCCTATTTTTATCAAATGTTTGGTGAGTAAATTGCCCTTTCCAATTATAATGGGAGATATTAACTTTTTATAATCAGTTATTTCTTCGTCTTTTTTAATCAAAGGAAAAGAACTTCCCGCAGATTCGAGTATTAGCCTGCTACATAATTGAGGAAGAGAAAAATAATTTTCCTTGGAAGGAATTATTAGATAACTGTCAAGATTATCCAGAATTTTATCTTCATTGCTATCCGAATATATACCTTTTTCTGAAAAAATGTTTATAAGGTCAAAATTTTTGTTAGAGATTTTAATCTTTGAGATTCTTTTATATGAAGGTGTTAACATCCTCTTAGGGAACCCGATTCTCGGAATAGTAATTTCAGAAAAATTATTTTTGTCTTTTAAAATGATGGTTAGCTTTGCACAGCCCGGATAATTCAGGATGGTCGTGTCTATGCCTCTTGAATGATTCCTTATCAATAAAGAAAATTCCCTTTCCGCCTTTATTCTCTGATTTATACCCGGAAATTTTATCTCAACAGTTAAATTTTCTATTTCGCCAAAATCATATTTCAATTGAGAAAGAGATTCTGGAATTTCTTTTTCCTCGTGGTATTTGTATTTTACTGAAATTATTTTTATTTCTTCGCAATTGATATTTTTCTCTCTTAAAAATTCCCTTATGTCTTTTTCAATTTTTAAATAAGTTGTGCCATGTTTTCTTCCCCATATATCCCATACATAAGGATATCTGAGAAAAAATGCTCTCCCTCCAAAGAGAAAGGCTTTTCCAGAACCACCCAAAATAATTATTCCTTTAATTTTCTTTGAAGATAGAACAGAAATCAGAGCCTCGTTTTCTTTTAATTCCGAAAAATGAATGGGTAATTTTTTAAAAAACCTGAAATTATTTCCAATAAAAATTGGATTTTTTAATTTGGTTAAATCTTTTATTTCTGATTCTCTTTTAACCAGGTCAAGATTTCCACAAAGACTCTCAAAATTAATACGAGCTGATATTTCTGAGGCTAAAATCAATTCATCAGTGGTTGGACTATCAGAAATGATAATGCAGGTTTCAATTGTATCTATTAGATTGTCATTATCATTATCTTTTAATATTTTTCCTCCATCAAAGATTTCGTGCAGACTTCTGATTTCAGAATAAAGTGTTGCAGTTAATATACCAGAAATTAAAAAGAAAACAACAATTACCTTTTTCAGCATTTTTCTCCTCCTTTTCACCTATATTAAAACAGAAAGATTGAATATTTCAATTAAAATTTATAAGGATATAAAGTAAAATTGGGAAATTAAAAAATACTTGCTTATTGATTAATCGAATGATAATATTGTTAAGAAAAATTAGAAGTTAAGGAGAGAAAAAATGAAAGAATTTGAGGCTTTATGTAAAAGAATTGAAAATTTTAGGGATGAAATGATAGACTGGCAAATTAAATTAACTGCTGTTCCAGCTCTCTCCCCGATTAGTGGTGGAGAAGGGGAGGCGGAGAAAGCAGAAGTGATTAAGAAGCTTCTTAATGAGGTCGGGATAACCGAAATACAGGAGATTAAAGCCCCAGATCTGGATGTTCCTTCAGGATATCGCCCCAATTTATTAGCATTCTATAGAGGAAAAAGTTCAGAGAAGACAATTTGGATAATGACTCATATGGATATTGTGCCTCCAGGAGAACTTTCCCTCTGGAAAGGGGACCCTTATAAAGCCTGGATAGAAGAAGGGAAGTTATATGGAAGAGGGGTTGAAGACAATCAGCAGGAAATGATAGCTTCTATTTTTGCTGTAAAAGCATTAATAGCGGAAGGCATTAAACCAAATTATGACATTGGTTTAGCAATTGTTGCGGATGAAGAGACAGGGAGTGGAAAGGGAATAGAATATGTTCTTAAAAACACGAATGTCTTTAGAAAGCAGGACATAATTATAGTCCCTGATGCTGGAAATGAAGAAGGCACAATGATTGAAGTGGCTGAGAAGGGAATACTCTGGCTAAAATTTCACACTATTGGAAAACAATCTCATGGAAGTATGCCTCATAAAGGAATAAATAGTTTTAAAGCAGCTTCCTATTTGATAACTGAACTTGATAAGCTCTATCAGATTTTTCCTCATCAGGATTCACTTTTTGACCCTCCTTATTCCACTTTTGAGCCAACAAAAAAGGAGCCGAATGTTCCAAATGTGAATACAATTCCAGGAGATGATGTCTTTTATCTTGATTGTCGAGTAATGCCAAAATATTCCTTTGAGGAAGTTGAGGCAAGAATAGATGAAATGATAAAGAAAATAGAGGATAAGTTCAAGGTAAAAATTGAAAGAGAATACGCTCAGAAAGCTCCTGCAGCCCCACCAACTCCTGTAGACTCAGAAGTGGTTCAAAAATTAAAAAAAGCAATTAAAGCAGTTTATAATAAGGAAGCAAAACCAATGGGAATTGGAGGAGGAACTGTTGCTGCATTTTTCCGCAGAGAAGGTTTTAATGCTGCTGTATGGGCAAAGATGGATGAAACCGCTCATCAGCCCAATGAATATTGCATAATAGATAATATGGTGGATGATGCTAAGGTCTATGCCCATATTTTCTTACAGGAATAAATCAAAAATATAAAAATGAAGGATTACATATTAGTTTTAACCACTTTAAATAAAGAGGATGACGCCTATAAAATAGCCCGAACACTTGTTGAAGAAAGATTGGCAGCCTGCATTACTGTTCTTCCTTCAGGTACTTCTTTTTACTGGTGGAAGGAGAAAATTGAAAAAGAAAAGGAACATGTTCTTTTAGTTAAAACAAAAAAGAATATGTATAATAGACTTGAAGAAAGAGTGAGGGATTTACATCCATATGAAATACCAGAAATAATTGCTGTACCAATTGTTAAGGGATTTAAAGAATATCTAAACTGGATTAACAGGGAAGTTTTTTAAAAATACTTTCTGTAAAGTTTAATCGCAAGATTTATTGTATTGAGATGAATTTCAACTGTGTTTTTTACATCTACTGCATATCCACCTGCCAATAAAATTGCAACGGGAATTTTCATTTTTAAAGCTCCTTCTATTACAATTCTATCTCTTTCAAGCAATGCTTTTTTTGTTAATTTCAATCCACCAAGCTGGTCTTTTTCATAAGGGTCAGCACCTGCCAGATAAATAATTAAGTCAGGTTTAAATTCCACATAAATTTTTGGAATAAACTTCTTTAAAGCTTCAAGATACTCCCAATCTCCGTCACCGGACCAGAGTCCAATGTCTATATCACTTTTCTGTTTTTCAGCTGGATAGTTATCCATTTGGTGAATCGAAAATGTAAAAATATCGCTCTCATCAGAAAAAATAAAAGCTGTTCCATTCCCCTGATGAACATCACAATCTATCACCATTGCTTTTTTTATCTTGTTCTCTTTCTTCAATTTCCTTAAACCAATTGCTATATCATTAAGAACACAGAATCCCTCTCCATGGTCAGGAAAAGCATGATGGAATCCTCCACCTATATGTATAGCTAAACCTTCCTTTAAAGCCCATTTAAGAGTTTCAATTGTTCCTCCTACAAATAGCCATGCGAAATTAATTAACTCCTTTGAGTATGGAAGCTCAAGAGTCATTATTTCACGAGGAGAAAGGGAACCCTTTTTTAGTTTTTTTATATATTTAGGAGTATGGACAAGAAGAATATCCTCATCATTTGCAGGTTCAGGATTGATTACATATTTCTTTCTGATTCCCTTTTTTATGAGATTTTCATATATTAATCTATATTTTTCAACTGGAAAGACATGATTCCCTATGTTAACCCAGTATTTATTGGAATAAATAAGTCTTGGAAAAGACCTCTTAAAAATTATTTTTAAAAATTTCAGCATTATAATTGAAAGCAAAATATAAAAAAATACTGATTTCTTGTCAAATTAAGATTTGACAAGATAAAAGCCTTGTATAAGAATGGAATACATGAAAAAGAGCAAAATTATCATATTTGTCCTTATTTTTTTATCTTTCCTTTTATTGTTCATTTTCAAAATAAAAAATGAAATGACAGATTTTGAAGTTTGTTATAGAGCAGGAAAAAGAATTTTAGCAGGAGAAAATCTTTATAGATTATCAGACGGACATGAACAGTTTAAGTACCTGCCCTTTTCCGCTTACTTATTTATTCCTTTTGTTTTTCTTCCCTTATCCCTTGCAAAGGCAATCTGGTATTTTATTGTTATATTTACTTATTTTTTCTCTTTATATTTTTCGTATTGTTTATTGCCTGAGAAAAGAAAGAAAGCATGGGTTTTAATTTCCCTTACCTTTTTAATTTTGGCTAAATTTTACGGGAGAGAATTGCAATTAGGACAAATTAACTGTCTTATAATTTTTCTTTTACTTTTAATGTTAATTAAAATATTCGAAAATAAAGAAATTTTGGCTGGTTTTCTGTGGGCTTTTACCCTTCCGATCAAACTTTATGCCTTAATTTTTTTACCGTATTTTATTATCAAAAAAAAATTTAAAGTTATTTTATGGGGTTCAATATTTTTCTTAATAATCCTTTTTTTACCTTCCATTCAATACGGGATAAGAGGTAATATTAAACTCCTCACCACCTGGAAACATAACCTTTCCATTACCACCCCATCTCTTCTGGGAGTTTATGACAATGCTTCAATTTATGCTCTTCTAATTAAATGGTTTGATGGAAGAGAAATTCTTATAAAAATTTTATTGATTTTAATTTTTTTCATTTTAGCTTTTTTAATGATTTATGCTATGAAAATTGGTTCGGAAAAAAGAATTCAAAAACCAGAAATTCTTGAAAGCTCTATTTTATTTATTTTAATTCCTCTTCTATCTCCTCTCGGCTGGTATTATAATTATCTTTACTCAATTCTTGGAATCATGATTTTAATTAATTATTTTGAATTATTTCCAAGAATTTTAAAATACCTTTTAATTTTTAATTTATTTTTAATTGGTGGAACTCTTTATGAAATTTTAGGGAAAGAGCTTTTTAGACTTTATACCAGATTGTCCATTGTTACAATTAATTATTTGAGCACGATTGGTTTTTTAGTTTATTTGAGATTTAAAAAATTTATCTGAATTTCAAAAGGAAATCTTTTGGATTAATGATTTTTAATTTTGTAAGGCTTACCTCAGTTAGTTGCTTTTTCGGTATTTCTAAAAGATCCTTATCACCTGTAATTAGATAATCAGCTTCCACTTCCTTGCAAATTTCTAAATAAGAATTATCCTTTGGGTCTCGTGAGATGTTTATTTTATATCTTGGATTTACATTAAGCGTTAACAAAAATATACTTTCTATTATTTCCTTTAATCTTATATATTTTTCCTTTCCTAATTTATCTTTTAATCTTTCTGTTAATTCAATTAATTCTTTTTTTATTTTTGGTGAAGAATAAACCGAATGTTTAGTTAACGCTAATAATAATACTTCTTTTGGATTTCCTCCAAATAGAGAGGATACGATTACATTTGCATCAATCACTATTTTTGCCATAAATTTTTTCCCTTAATTCTTCAAGTAATTTAAGAGCTTCTTCTTCTGAGATTTTAGAAGATTTTAACAAATTACTCGCTTCATCTAAGAGGATTTTTAACCAAAATAGTTTTTCTTCAAATGGAATAATAAAAGCTATTGGTTTTCCTCTTTTAGTTACAATTACTTTTTTCCCTTCTTTTATGTCTTCATTGAGTATTTTTGTTGTTTTAGAGGATAATTCTCTGACATTTATGAATTTCATAATCAAAACCTCCTCTTTAATGTTATCACAATTGTTCCTACTTTTAAAGCATAAGTTTCCTGCCGAGAAATTAGTAAAAATTTGAATTCAAAAATTTGAATTTTAATTCAAAAATTTGAATTTTTTATTTCTTATAAAATATCTTTTATAAAAATCGAATATTTTAACTTGTTGATTTTTAAGAAATTAAAAAAAATATAAAATTTTAGAAGTTGGCACGAATATTGCATATATAAAAGATGGAATAAATCAATGAGGAGGGAGGTGGGAATAAAGGTAGGAATAATAAATGAAACAGGGCCTTAAAGGTAAATGCCTTTAAGGTGGGTAAAGGGTTTTTAAAAAAATTATTTTTAAGGAGGTTAAATAACCGTGAGTAAAAAATTAATTAAAAGCTTATTAATTACCCTCCTAATTTTCTCATTATCAACCATTGTTTGGGCTCAAAGACAAACTGGTTCAATTAAAGGAACAATTACTGATGAAGAAGGAAATCCTCTTCCCGGTGTAACTGTAACAATTACATCTCCTCAGATGATTGGTTCCAGAACATTTGTTACAACTGCAACTGGAGATTTCAGATTTCCAGCAGTTCCTCCAGGTGAGTATACTTTAAGAGCAGAACTCTCCGGATTCCAGACTGTAGAGAGAAAAGGAATAATTGTCCATGTTGGTATGACAGTTACAGTAAATGTTCAGATGAAAATGGCAACAATTGAGGAAGAAGTAACAGTTACAGCTCCTTCACCAGTAGTGGATGTTGAGTCATCAAAATTGTCTGTAACGATGACCTCTGAATTATTGAAAAATGTTCCCATGGCACGAGACCTGTATGATATTGTTAATGCAGCACCAGGCGCTGTTTCAGAAGGAGTAACATATAGAAGAACTACTTCAATTCATGGAGGAACAGTTAGAAGCAATACCTATGCATTTGATGGTGTGAATATGAATGACCCAGTGGTTATGTATCCACTCACCAACATCAATTTTGATGTTATGGATGAAGTGGAAGTTGAAACCGCTGGTCACCCGGCAGAAGTTGGATACACTGATGGTGGATACATTAACATTGTTACAAAATCTGGTGGTAATAAATTCAGTGGTGGTGCAGTAGTTTATTATACCAATGATAGTTTTGCTCAACATCTCTGGACAGATGAACAGATTAATGCACTCGGAGTTTCAAAGCCTGGAGTTGATAAGAGCTGGTTTGATGGTTCCTTTACTCTGGGTGGTCCCATTATGGTGGATAAAGTCTGGTTCTTCTCCAATGTTCGATATATTAGGCAAGAGCAAAGCACAAACTTCATCCCATTTTCATTAAATTTCCCTGGATATCCGGATTATTTGAATCGTTCATTTGGAGCATATGACTGGAAGCATGAAGAAAAAATGGGCTTTATCAAAATTACTGCTCAGCTTACTCCAAGTCTGAAATTTATGGGTATGTTCAATTATGTTGACCGTTATCGTCCAATGTATGAACAGCCAGCATGGTATCTGCCAATGCAGGCAACCAGAGTTTGGGACCATGAAAAAGACTACACAGGTAATTTTGTTGTCAACTACATTATTGACCAGAATACATTTCTCGATTTCAGAGTAGGGTATGTTCATAGATGGTTTCCAATACCATTGCAGGAAGAAGCAAGAGGCTTACCGATGATTTATAACGAAGGTGGTCCAAGATATTATCTAACAACAGCTCGATTCAATGAGACATATCTGAGAAAGAGATTCCAGGTTGGTGCTTATCTTACCAGGTTCCAGGATGACTTCCTTGGTGGTGACCATGAGATTAAACTCGGTGCAGAGCTTGAGGATGCATATGGTGATTGGGATTGGTGGAGAAAGGATAACATGTATCTCTACTGGTACCAATACGACCCCTATTATTGGGGATATACAAGCAGTGGTTTAGGAGTAATGGATGTTGGATTCTATATTTGTGGACCTGAGGAAGGTTCAACTAAGATAATTGATAGAGCAAGGAGAATAGGTGCATATATTCAGGATTCAATAACTTTTGGGGAAAGATTAACATTGAATGTTGGTTTAAGATTTGACCGTAGTTGGGGTTGGAAACCTGCTATTACAAAAACTGCAGGTGGTAATCCTCTTTCGGTTTATGTTGGAGAAAATTACTTGAAGCCAATTTATGGAGTTAATCCTTTCGCTGAGATGACAACCGAAGAATGGAAAGACATCATGGTGTGGAATGAATTCTCTCCAAGAATTGGTTTCACTTTTGATGTATTTGGAAATGGTAAGACAGCTCTTAAAGGTTCATTTGCTCGTTATACAGAGTACATGATGCTTCAGTATTTCTCAGTTCTCCACCCATTCTATCCAAGAAGCTTCTGGTTCCAGACTGTCGATGTTAATGGAAATGGTTGGCCGGATGAAAGTGATATTTATTACCACTACGGCACAACTCCTCGTGTTATGGACCCTGAATATGCAAAGAGCAAATTAGACCCTGATACATCATCTCCATTGAGTGACGAATATCTAATTGGTATTCAGCACGAGCTGTTTAAGGACTTCTCCTTAGGAATTAACTTTATTTACAAGTATAAGCACAATATCGCAGAGGATGTTCTTTACGACCCAGAAACTGGAAAGAAATGGTATACATATGAAAAAGCCCCAGAGTGGTGGGTTCCTTATACAACAGTTGTTCCAGGAATAGATATATACGATGATACAGAGTTAACCATATATCTGCCTCGCGTTGGACACCCGGATTTCTTCTATCAGTTTGCTAATGCCCCTGAGTTGTGGAGAAAATACTGGGCATTAGAATTCATTTTCAATAAGCGTATGTCAAATGGCTGGCAGTTTGCAGGCTCCATAGTTTATAGTAAGGCTTGGGGAACCATTGGTGGTTGGTATGGAGAATCCTGGGGATGGTCCGGTGCTGGTGATTCTCCAAACTATTTCGTGAATAGAGAAGGAAGAATTAGTATTGATAGACCTCTTCAAATTAAGCTAATGGGAACTGTTCAATTGCCATATAGAGTGTTTCTGAGCGCCTATTATCGTCATTACAGTGGTGCTCCATGGGCAGTTGATGTTAATGTTAGAGTTGATAGAAGCTGGATGACAGCAAATGGGTTAGACCCCACTTATTATAGCTGGGGTGTCTTACTTGAACCTCTTGGAACAAGAAGAGGAAGATCCAGCGATATTCTCGACTTGAGAGTTGAAAAAGAGTTTGCGATTGGAGACTTTGGTCGCCTCGGTGTTTATATAGATGCATTCAATGTTCTTGGCTGGTCAAGTGTCTCTGTTGGTCAAGACCCAATTAGCAGATGGTATCCAGACCCTGATGACCCAATGAATCCAAGCGCAGGAAGGTATACAACCTCATCAACATACCAAACAGTTACAAGTGTTTCGGGTATCAGAACAATTAAGTTCAGCGTGAGGTTCAGCTTCTAATCAAGTTCCAGTTCAGGCGGAAGCTCACCCCGCCCTTGCATGCAAGGGCGGGGTTTTTTTATAAGTCTTCTATTCCATTAAAAAATAAATTATAATGTAAAAAAAAGATGAAAAGAAGGAGTACATAAATATGAATGAAAGAATAATAATGGACCCGAAAATTTGTTTTGGTAAACCGTGTATAAAAGGCACAAGAATACCTGTCCATATGGTATTAGATTTACTGGAAGAAGGACTTTCCCCCGAAGAGATAATAAAAAATTACTATCCAGATTTAAAGAAAGAAGATATACTGGCTTGTATAAAATATGCAAATTCCTTGGTTAAGAACGAAGATATTATATTTCCCAATTTGGAGAAACCGTTTTGAAAATTTTAGCAGACGAATCCGTTTATAAGCTTACCATAGATTT
>CAZWBN010000022.1:10337-17483 GCA_964632095.1 uncultured Clostridia bacterium
AAACCGTTTTGAAAATTTTAGCAGACGAATCCGTTTATAAGCTTACCATAGATTTTTAAGTATATGGTCCAGAAAAAATTTAGAATAAAAAAATAATAAATTTTTAATCTTTGCGAATAGATCTTAGTTTTTTTAAATAATCATTTAAATCATCTGGAAGAGGAATAGAAAATTCCATTCTTTTGTTCATAGTTGGATGAATGAAGGAAAGATAGAAAGCGTGAAGAAAGAGCCGTGGGTATTTAATTTTTAAATTATAGCCTCCGTATTTCTTATCTCCAGCCACAGGATGACCTGAAGAGGAAAGATGAACTCTTATCTGGTGTGTTCTTCCTGTAATGGGCTTGACCTCAAGATATGAGAAATCTTTAAATTCCTCGATGACCTTGTAATAAGTAATAGCTTCTTTTGGTTTAGTGGTTCTTACTGAAATTTTTTTTCTTTCTTTTATATGTCTCCCGATAGGAATTTCGATTTTACCTTCCTTTAAAGGCATTTTACCCTTAACGAGGGTAAGATATTTTTTTTCAACAATTCTTTCTTTAAATTGCCTTTGCAATTCTAAATATGATTTATTATTTTTAGCTATAACCATTAAACCTGAAGTTTCTTTATCGAGTCGGTGAACAATTCCGGGTCTTTTTTCAGAACCAACGCCTTTTATTTCAGGAAAATAGAAAAGGAGCGCATTAACCAGAGTTCCTTCCTTAACTCCTGCACCCGGATGAACAACCATTCCCGCAGGTTTATTGATTAAAATTATCTCATTGTCCTGGTAGATTATATTTAAAGGAATTGGCTGGGGTTCAATTTTATCTTCCTCAGGAGGTGGAATTTCGATTTCAATTAAATCATTTTCTTTAATAATATAACTTGGTTTTTTGGATTTCTTATTAACCTTAACTTTCTCGTTTTCAATCAATTTTTTAATTTGAGATCTGCTTAAATCTGTTTTCTCTGAAAGGAAAATATCAAGTCTAAGACCGGCTTCTGACAGGGAGGCGCGAAAACTGAGATATTCAGACATGTTTTTTTCTTAAAAAGAAATAAAGAATTATTCCAGTTATAAAAGTTATTATACATATTAACTGGAAAATTGAGAGGCTTGCATATGGAGAGGAGCTTTGAATGAGATATGCTTTTGCTGGGTGGTCTCCTCGATAGAATTCAACAAAATAACGAATTATTGAGTAATTGATTAAATAAAGAGAAAAAATCTGTCCGTCAAATTTTTTTCTCTTAAGAATAAAAAACAAAATTAAAAAATTCATGAAATTTAGAATTGCCTCGTATAATTGAGTTGGGTGGATAGGATAATCTATTGGGATTCCAGTTAAGTTGTGTGCGTATTCACTTTTGAAAGTAACTCCCCAGGGTAAAGAACATTCTCTTCCAAAACAACATCCAGCAGAAAAACAGCCAAGTCTTCCAATTGCATGTGCCAGAGCCAGTGCCGGTGCAATAATATCTCCCACTTTCCATGCAGGAAGTTTGTGTCTTTTTAAATACCAGATTGCAAATAGAAATCCAAAGATAAGTCCTCCTTGAAATACTCCTCCAGAGCGTGCCATAGTTATTATTTCTTTTGGATATTTTATGTAATAAGAAAAGTTTCCAATAAAAAGAAAGACCTTTGCCCCCAGTAAAGCAATTATTATTGTGTAAAATGCCAAATCCAGAATTTTATTCGGGGGAAGTCCATATTTTTTGGCTTGTTTGTAAATAAAAATAAAGGCAATTAAAACACCGATTGCCAGCAATAGCCCATAAGTATGAATTGCTAAAGGTCCTATTCTTATGAGCACAGGGTGCATTTTGGTCTCCTGAAAATTATGGTAGTAATTAAAATTATTGCACCTATTGTTATAGAAGCATCAGCAATATTAAAGGCAGGCCAGTGATATTTTTTAA
The DNA here is from genome assembly GCA_964632095.1 of uncultured Clostridia bacterium. Taxonomy (GTDB): domain Bacteria; phylum Acidobacteriota; class Aminicenantia; order JdFR-78; family JdFR-78; genus JdFR-78. The sequence goes on from CAZWBN010000022.1 coordinate 12,249, forward strand.
TATAAAGATCAAAAAAATCAATAACATAGCCGTGCATTAATCGGTCGAGCAGATTCCCGAAAGCTCCTCCCAGAACCAATGAAAGGGAGAATTTTAAGTATTTTTCAGTGGCAGGAATTCTTAAAAAGTAATAAATAATGAAAACAAATGCTGCAAAAGAGAGAATTGTTAATAGAATGAAAACATTAGGATTAGGAGAGGTAGCGAGAAATCCAAAAACTGCTCCTCTGTTGTGAATATGAGTTAAACTGAAAAAGCCTTTTATAATTTCTTTTGTGTGATAAGGAGGAATTTTTTTTGTAATCCAGAATTTAGTTAAGTAGTCAAGGATAAAAATGACGAACATGACAAGATAATAAAACTTTTCTTCTCTAATTTTCTTTAAAAAATCCATCAACACTAAAACTAAAAGCGAAAAATTAAAAACTACAACTAAAAATTAAAAATTATTTTTTTCCTTTTAAAGTTAATAAACTAGAACCAAGGATATTTCCTAATTCTGCTGTCTCATTGTAATTTTTCATTTTTAATTTTTAGCTTTTAGTTTTTTTACGACTTCAATGCATCTTGGGCAGAAAGTTGGAAAATCTTTATCTTTTCCAACCTCAGGGGAGTAATTCCAGCACCTTTCACATTTTTCTCCCTCTGCTCTCATCACATTTATTTTTATGTCATTATTCTCCCAGAAATTTATGCTTACCTGAGATACAATGAATAATGAAGGAAGCTCGGAACGATATTTTTCGTAGAAAGAATAGTCCGAGGACGGCAGGGTTAAATTAATTTTTGCTTCAAGAGAATTCCCGATTAAATCTGATTCTCTCGCTTTTTCCAATTCTTTTAAAACTTTATCCCTTAAATCGAGAAGTTTTTCCCAGTTTTCTTCTTCCTCAGGGGTTAACCATTTTTCCTTAAATTCAGGAAATAAGGAAAGGTGTATAGATTCTTCTTTTCCTTTAAATTCGCAAATGTTTTCCCATGCTTCCTCTGTTGTAAAGGGAAGAATTGGTGCCATGAGAAGAAGAGTGTTTTTTAATATATGGAAAAGAGCTGTTTGAGCAGACCTGCGAGCAGAAGAATCGGGGTGAGAACAATAGAGCCTGTCTTTTAGAACATCCAGATAAAAAGCACTCAAATCAACCGTGAAGAAATTATAAATTGTGTGGAAAACAATATGATATTCATAATCTCTATAAGCTTTTAAAATTCTTTTTCCAACTTTATTTGTTCTTTCAAGCGCCCATCTATCTATTTCCAAAAGATTCTCTTTAGAAATCATATGCTTTTCAGGAGAAAAATCATAAAGGTTTCCAAGAATGAATCTCCATGTATTTCTTATTTTACGATACGCTTCTACAATTCTCTGGAGAATTTCTGGACCAAGGCGAGCATCTTCTTTATAATTAAGCATTGCGACCCACAATCTTAGAATCTCTGCCCCATTTTCCTTTATTATTTCCTGTGGTTCAATTACATTTCCAAGAGATTTTGACATACCTCTTCCCTGTTCATCAAGGACAAATCCATGAGTTATTACCTCTTTATAGGGAGGTGCTCCTTTTACTCCAAGTCCGATAATTAAGGAGCTGTTGAACCAGCCTCTGTACTGGTCATGTCCCTCCACATAAACATTTGAAGGCCATGGTAAATCCTCTCTTTTTCCCAGAACACTGTGACTTGCTCCTGATTCAAACCATACATCAAGAATATTGTTTTCTTTTATGAATTTTTCACCCCCACATTTAGAACATTTTGTTCCAGGAGGCAAAAACTCTTTCGCCGGTAATTCATACCAGCTATTGGAACCTTGCTTGCTAAATATCTCAGCAACTTTTAAAGCAATTTTTTCATTTGCAAGGATATTCCCACATTTTTCACAATAAAAAGCTGGAATAGGAACACCCCATATTCTCTGTCTCGAGATGCACCAATCAGGTCTGGAAACCATCATATTATAAATTCTTTCTTTTCCCCATTCAGGAATCCATTTAACTTTTTCAATTGCTTCTAATGCTTTTTTTCTTAAATCGTTTTTATCTATTGATATAAACCATTGTTCTGTTGCTCTGAAAATCACGGGATTTTTACATCTCCAGCAATGGGGATAGGAGTGAGTTATTTTTTCCTCTGCGAGAAGAGTTCCGTTTTCTTTCATTTCTTTAACAATTAGTTCATTCGCTTCGAAAACCTGAATCCCTTCATACTTTGGAATTTCAGAGGTAAATTTTCCCTCTTCATCAACAGGTGCAAAGATATCCAGGTCATAGGCTAAGCCCATTTCATAATCTTCTTCTCCATGACCCGGTGCGCTGTGAACACATCCTGTTCCCTGGTCAAGAGTAACAAAATCAGCAAGCAGAAGAAGGGATTCCCGCTCTAAGAAGGGATGTTTAACCTTTAACCCTTCTATCTCTTTTCCATAGAAAGTAACAAGTATTTTGTACTCAGGAATATTTAATGCCTCAGCAACAACAGGTATTAATCTTTTTGCAGATATGTATACTTCGTCATTTACCTGAAATGCCGAATATTCATAATCAGGATGGAAAGCAATTGCAAGATTTGCTGGCAAAGTCCAAGGAGTTGTTGTCCAGATAATTACTGAGACTTTTTTATTTTTTAAAGCAGGAAACTTTTTACCAATATCTGAAACTAAAGGAAATTTCACATAAATCGAGGGTGAAGTATGGTCTTTGTATTCAATTTCTGCTTCTGCTAAGGCTGTTTTGCAATGAATACACCATAAAACAGGTTTTTTCTTTCGGTAAATATTCCCAGATGCAAAAAATGAGGCTAAATGTCTGATTACATCTCCTTCATATTCAGGAGACATTGTTAAATAAGGTTTCTCCCATTCTCCAAGAACACCAAGACGTTTAAAATCTTCTCTTTGAATGTTTATATATTTTTCTGCATATTTTCTACACTCTTCCCTGAATTGAATTATGGATAATTCTTTTTTCTTTTCTCCTAAAAGCTGGTCCACCTTTATCTCAATTGGGAGACCATGGCAGTCCCATCCAGGAAGGTAGGGAGCTTTAAACCCTTCCATTGTCTTGGATTTGACAATGAAATCCTTTAAAATTTTATTTAAAGCATGTCCTAAATGAATTTTTCCATTAGCATAAGGAGGACCATCATGGAGAACAAAAGGTGGGCTGTTTTTCCTCTTCTCTAAAATTTTTTTGTATAATTCCATGCTCTCCCATTTTTTTAATATTTCGGGCTCCTTCTGAGGAAGCCGTGCTTTCATAGGAAAATTGGTTTTTGGAAGATTGAGAGTATCCTTTACTTTCATTTTTACAGCCACTTATAAAGTTTTTTGAATAACTTATTTTAATACTTTAACTTAAATTGTCAAGTGCTCGGATTTATTAAGATTGTCAGGAAATAGCATAATTTAAAGCTGCTTCAGCATGAATCCTGGTTGTATTTAACACTGGAATGGAAAGCATTTCTTGAGAAATAAGCAAAGGAATTTCTGTACACCCTAAGATGACTCCCTCTATATTCTCTCCTGCAATTAAATTCTCTATAATCTTGATGAATCCTCTGCGGGTTTCTTCCTTAATCACACCATCCACTAATTCTTCCATTATTTTTTCCTGAATATAGTTCCTTTCCTTCTCTTCTGGAACAGCAATTTGAATTCCGTATTTTGAGAAAACAGCCGGGTAGAAATCCCTTTCCATAGTGAATTTTGTACCGAGTAAACCTACTTTTTTGAGTCCCTTTTTATTTGCCGCTTTTGCTGTTTCTTCCACAATGCTGATAAGCGGAATTGAGGATTTAGATTTTACTTCTTCAAAAACCAAGTGGGGTGTATTTGCAGCGATTAATGCAAAATCAGCTCCTGCTGATTTAAGACCCTCAATTGCTTCTGCGAGTTTGTAAGCATACTCACTAAGATTTCCTTTCACAAGTAAATTGTTAATTTCCTGGAAATTGACGCTGTAAATTATTATTACTGGATAATTGTGCCCCATCCCTCTCTCCCTACAAAGGGAAGTAATAATTCTGTAATACTCAATGGTTGACTCAGGTCCTAATCCTCCAAGTATTCCAATTTTTTTCATTTCGTCCTCCATTAACATTAAAATTATAATCTATTTCCAGATTTAAATTAATAATTAACATTTTACCTCTTAAATTTACAAATTCAGCGTTTCACACTGACGATAAAAACTGCAAAAATAATAAGTGTTCCTCCAAGAAGAGTTCTTAAATTAGGAATCTCTTTAAGAAAGAGAATTGCAAAAATTATTCCATAAACTGGCTCAAGTGTGCTAATTATACTTGCTGAGCGAGCTTTAATATATCTCATTCCTTTTATAAAAAGTGTATGGGATAAAGCAGTACAAATTACACCAAGAGTTGCCAACAGAATAAGATTTTTTAAATCAATTGCTGGTTTTAAAAAAAGGAAAGCAGGAAATAATAGAAAGGTAGCGACTAAATCCTGAAAAAATGCAATAATCAAGCTTGAATATCTTCGTGAAAGGCTTCTATTTATTATTGAAAGAAAGGAGAAGCTTAATCCAGAAGCGAGTCCCCATAGAACTCCCTGAGTTATTTTATTTGCTATTTTAAATTCAGGTATTATAATAGAAATTCCAGCAAAAGCAATAATTGAGAGAAATAAATCAGTGAGATTAAATTTTTCTTTTAAAATAAGAGGTTCAAGAAAAGAAGTGAAAATCGGAAAACTTGAATAAGAAAGCAAACCTATGGCAACTGTGGATACTTTAATTGATTGGAAAAAACTTATCCAATGAAAGGAGAGAATAATCCCCACGATTACCAGTAAGAAATTTACCTCTTTAAAAGAAACCCGGATTTTTTGTTCTGTTAGTAATAAAAAAAGACCCAGGGTAATGCTCGCAAATAAAACTCTCCCAAAAACAATAATAATTGGAGAAAGGGCTATCCATTTACCAAACAGACCAGCCAGCCCGAAGAGTAAGACAGCGAAATGGATTTCTATCAAGCTTCTTCTTTTGCTCATTTTTAAGCAATAGTAACATAATTGGAATTATCTCACAATTATTAACTCTCCCAAAATTGCCGATAGAATTTTGAAATGATTTTTTTCTTCACCATGATATTAACACCCCCGAGGTGTAAAAAGCCTTATACTAGGGGGTTCTTCTTGAGTAAAATTTTCTAATGGCAATTTAGGGTCTAAAATTGGCTTGCATTTAATTTAAAAATTTTTTATTATAGAAACGAGGGAGG
>CAZWBN010000023.1:0-17300 GCA_964632095.1 uncultured Clostridia bacterium
AGCCTGGTATGAACTCGACCAAAAGAATGTAAACGCAATCTTAGAGAAACAGCAAAATAATCGTTGATTTAGTAATATTTATAGTCAAAATAGTAGCTCCAAACTTCTAAAAATTTAAAATGTTGCAGCAACTTCTCCTAGATATTTCTCATTAAATTTGATATCCTATTCAGATGTAATTTTAATATCTAATATTTTACTTATTTCATTTTTCAGAGAAGGAATTTCTTCTTTAACGGTTCTCCAAACAATTCTATAATCCACACCAAAATATTCGTGGATTAATTTGTCCCTCATTCCAGATATTAATTTCCATGGGATCTGAGGATGAGAAACTTTAAATTCTAAGGGAAGTTTCTTTACTGCCTCCCCTATAATTTCGAGACTGCGCACAAAGGCTTTTTTCAAGACTTCATCCTTCATAAATCTGTCTAAATCTAAATTCTTTGAATACTTTATAAGAAAACAACACTCATCAAAAATATGTTTAAGATAAATTTCTACTTTTTTATGCATATTTTACTTCTTTCTCAACATAAGGACGAACATATGGACTTAAACTTTCAGGAGTGAGAAGGTCAACTTTTCTTTTTAAAAGTTTAGAAAGATAATCCTCTAATTCTATAAGCTTAAAATATGTTGGAATCTCATCAAACTCCACAATTAGGTCTATATCGCTCTTTTCGTTTTCCTCACACCTACTGAAAGAACCAAAAACTCCTATTTCCGTAATATTAAATTTTTCTTTTAGTTCTCTTTTGTGTTTTTGAAGAATCTCAATAATTTCATTTAAAGTTCTTTTTTTCATAGTAGAATTTTATCATAAAAAAGCTGAGAAAAAAATCTAAGATAAAAATAAATTGAAATCAAGACACTAAAAATCCATGGAAACAATATGTTAAAACCTTGATTTTTAATTCAAAAGTAAGAATAGGAGGAAATTTTCTAACTTCTCCTGCTTTTCGAAAATTAGATGTTGCAGTTGCAAAATAATTTCTCAAAATATCGCAGAAAGTTAAAAAAGTGAAACATTTTTATCTGCCTATCACCTGCTCTCCAGAATCTCCCTGATTCTCTTTAAAATTACATCGGGTTGTTTTTCGTCTTTGCTTAGTTCGATTAAATCATGTTTCTTTAAGTCTTCCAAAAGTTTTAAAACTAACTTAATTGGAGAACAGGGAGATTTTACAATCAGCAATTTTACATAATACCTGTTTTTCCATTTAAAATGCTGCATGAGATATTCAAAAAATTCCTGAGGGACATCTTCCCTGCTCACAGCTTGACAGATAATCTGCTCCGTGCAAACTGGATTTTCCGCAAGCGCTTTAAGCACTTTTAAATTTTTATCCTGCGCAATAGTTTTAAGCATATATATTGTTGCCCTTCTTGCAATATTTACTTTCTCTCCAATGGGCATTTTTCTCATTTTTTCAAGAAGGGTTATTTCAGCCTTTCTTCTAATAAACGGTGAAATTCTGTTGTTTTTAGCTGTTTTTAATAAGTCCATTGAATGAAGATTTGGTAAAAGTTCTAAGGAAAGGGATTGAGGTGTTTTTGGATTATTCACTATTTCTGCCTGAATCCTGAGGCTTTGCATCCAGACTTTATTCTCACTTATCTTCATAATTGTGCTCGAAGAAATATACGGGTTTCTGAGAAGGAGGACTATGATATTTTCTTTTATATCTGGATGTTCAAGAACTTCATCTAAAACTTTTGGGTCTTTTGACCGAATCAAATTCATTAAACCAGCTTCGGTTTTCTTCATTCCTTTTCCCCTATATAAAGACTTACAATTCCCTGAGTGAATGAATAAACTTCAATATTTTTTAATCCCGCATTAGAAAGTAATGATATTACTTTATCTCTTGAGTGGAAATTCCAGATTGATGAATACAGATAGTAATAAGCTCCGTAATTTTTTGCAATAAGCCTACCTATTTGGGGAACTATTCGAGAAAGATAGAAATAATAAATTTTTTTGAAAAAATAATTGGTTGGTTTCGAAAATTCAAGAAATGCTATTTTCCCTCCCCTTTTGGTTACTCTAATTATTTCTTCTAATATTTCTCCAAAATTTATAAAATTTCTGATACCAAAAGCTGTAACAACAATATCAAAAGTGTCCGAGTGAAAAGGAAGCTTACCTGCATCTCCTTGAATTAAAAAGGGTTTATTCAATTTCTTTCTCGCTATTTCAAGCATGGAACCTGAAAAATCAAGACCAAAAATTTCAGCATTCTCTGAAAATTTTTTTGTCAGTGCCTTCATCATATCTCCGGTCCCAGTAGATAGATCAAGTATTTTTATTTTAGATTTATTATCAGAAAACTTTCTTTTTAAAATTCGAGTGGTTTTTTTCCTCCAGTGAATATCTTGACAAAGACTTAATGCGTGATTAAGGAAATCGTATTTATTTGAGATGGAATCAAATAGGGTTTGGATGTTTTGTGCCTTATTGTCCATTAGTTTCAATATTATTTTATTTTTTAAAAGTATTCAACTTAATATTATTGACTTTGAAAGCTGTTTAAGATAATTTGATTAAGGAACTAAAATGAATTTTGTAAATCTAATCAGTCTTTTAATTGGTTATTTAATAGGCTCATTTTCTCCTTCATACTTCCTCGGTAAACTACTTAGAGGAATTGACATACGAGAACACGGTGACGGAAATGCTGGAGGCACAAATGTCTATTATATACTTGGTCTAAAACCAGCCATTGCAGTTGCCTTTATAGATATGTCAAAAGGTTTAATTTCAATGTATCTCGCTTATAAATTTGGAGCAAGTAATCTCTTTATCCATTTAGCAGGTTTATCTGCTATTGCGGGACATGTTTTCCCTTTTTATCTTTCCTTCAGAGGGGGCAAAGGAATTGCAACAGGAATGGGAATTCTTTTCTATTATTTTTATGTTTTAATGAGTAATAAATGGCTTCCTTATTATGTATTCTTGCTTTATCTTGTTTTTATTTTTCTGGTCTATCTCATTACAAGGAGAAAAGAAATACTTGGTATAATAGCCCTCCCTTCTCTTCTCATTCTTATTTTAATTTTTGCGCCCTTTAATCTGGTAACCATTTTTTCAGGGATTATTATTATCTACATTTTTATCATGAATTTTGTTCTGAATATTCTCAATCTGTGGAAAAGGGCTGAACAACCTTAAAAAGCAAATCCAAATACCAGAGATCAAATGTCAAATAATATCTTCTGTTTACTTTTTATAAACCTTTGTCATTTGGACTTTGAAATTTGAACTTTTTGATATTATTTTTTCCCGACGGGCATGAGATAGAGAGGTTCTTCTTTTACACCCAAGATTTCCTTTACATCTTCATCATAGAAAGCTCCAATTACAACTGTTCCTAAATTAAGAGCTTCAGCCTGAAGATGAATATTCTGTCCCACATGTCCTACTTCCATAAGAACATAACGGATTCCCCTTTCTCCATATCTTCCAGTAGTTCTTTTAAACTCGGCACAGACTACAATTGTAACAGGAGCATGAGCAATCATATCCTGGCCTAAAGCTGCACGAGTTAATTCACGACGAAAATCGCCTTCCTTAATAAGAGTTAAACTGTGATTTGAAGGATTATAGTGATAAAGTCCTGGTCTAATCCCCTCGACATTACCAACAATTAAATAAACTTCAAGAGGATAGGTTGCACCAGCAGAAGGAGCTGTTCTCTCCCCCCATGGAGTGGTTTCTCCCTGAGCCGACCACAGAAGCTGGGACACTTCTTCTAAACTTAAACTTTCATTCTTATAACTTCTGATTGAACGCCTTTTAAGAAGGGCTTCCTCCACTGAGATTGAACTTTTAAAATGAGGCTCTGGAAGATTAATAATTTTTTTCATTTGAAATTCTATTAAAAATTTCTATTTTATAGTCATTATAAAAATTAAAAACGAATATCATAACTCATTAAACTCATCTATCTCTTCACGAGAAATACCAGCTTGCTTAAGTATCTCCAAAAGAGTTCCTTTTGGAAGGTCCTTTCGATGAAATGGAACAACAACCCTCCTTTTTGTCACAGGATTAAAATAAATTCTATGACTTCCTTTGCTTCTATCCAAATGAAAACCTTTTCTTTCAAGAATTTTTATAACTTTGACTGGAGTAAGAGAAGGTAGCTTAGGCATATTGAAGAACTATAGTATACTCTAAAGTGGAATTTTCATTAGGAATTTCTTCCCCATGAGCTTTTAAGCTTTCAATGTAGAGTTCTATTGCTTCCTTTGCCATTTTTAAGGCTTCTTCTATATTTTCCCCATAAGTTATACATCCAGGAAGGGATGGAACTAATACAGTATAACCTCCTTCTGGCTCTTTCCTTAACAAAATTCTATATTTTAAAACTTCCATAATCGCATTTAAGTTTATCATAATTTATCTTTAAATACAAATTAACGCCAGAGCATTTTATAAACCACCAATTTTTGAAAACCACTTTCTTTTTCTTCAATGCAATAAAAATAATCATTTTTAATTTTTCCTTTTAAATGGTCGGTAGCGGAGAAATCTTTTAAGGATTTACGCCCAATAAAAATACCTTCTGGATTAAAAATATCAAACATATATTCTCCTTCATTATCACCCTTTTCATAGGTCATAACATAGAGTCTTCCTTTATTGTCAGAGAGAAAATAGTGAAATGGAGGCAGATGAGGAGGAAAATAGATTCTCTTTTTTGCTGCTTCATAAACCCTTGGACTACCTTTAAACATGCTCAAAAATTTATCTTTATATTCAATTGAAGGTGAGACTTTTTTATATTCTTTTCTAATTTTCCTAATAAGATTACCATCAAAATCATAAACATAAATCTCATAATCTCTCCCCTGACTCCCTGTAAAAATTTTTCCAGCATTTACTTCAGCAATAATATTGTGATAAATTCCTTTTACACGCTGAGCAAATCCAGTTGGAACTTTAATTCTATCGAGTTCATTAATTTTATTGAATCGAGAATCATAAAGGCTATAAATAAAAGTCGAATAAGCTTTCCCTTCCCATTCTAATTTCTCCAAGATATAGTTTCCATTGCTCAGGCACTTAGCATCAAGTGGATTAAAGGGTGTTTTAACCTCTTTAATTAATATGCCATCTGTTTTTATAAATAAAAATTTATTTTTGCTAAATACATAAATTTCATTGTCTTTAATAACTCCTATCCACATTTTAAAAGACTTAGGTAATTCCCCAGGTCCTTGTCCAATTCTACAAAAGGACTTTAAATAATTTCCTTCTGCATCAAATTTAAAAATCAACTTCTCGGGATTGTGAAAATCCAGAATATAAATATTTCCTTTTGAATCCACATCAAAATCATAAATTTCACTTAATCCAATTTTCGCTATATCTTCTCTTTCAAGGTCTATCTCAAATTCTTTTCTTAAAGTAAATGAGGAAGGTTCACTTTTTATTTTATAAGGTTCGATATGATTTATTACAACCTCCACTCCGTTTTCCATTATTCTCTCGACTTTCTCCGCTCTCCGGGTACAGAACCAAATTAATACTAAAATGAGAAATAAAATAATAATTTTCTTCATTTTTATCCCTCCATAATAGAAATTTTCATTTCTCTTTTACACAAAATTTAATGCAATTATAATTAAAGAACCGATTACTATAACCCAGGCGAGTCCTTTGCCCCGCCATCTTTCAAATTTTCTCAAATGAAAAGACAGTATATATAAAATAGTAAAAAGCAATATAATTTCATTTTTTAAACTTAATTTCCATAATGCGTCTTCTATAAAGAACAATTTTAAAAATATAGTTAAAAAGAGCACAATCAAAGAGATGTTTATAAATCTATCGAGATACAAAACGAAATTTAAATTTTTTAAATTCAACCAGTGTCCTCGAAGCTCTCTTGTTTCAGGAAAAATTAAATATAAAAAGGAAAAGAAAAAGGAAATTAGAAGAAACCCAAAGGTAATAATCTCAAAAGCAAAACATAGATTTTCTTCCCAGAAAGGAGGATATATTCTCACATCATAAAAATTCAACGAAATAAGAAAAAATAAAATCGAAAATAAGGAAAATGCGATTCCAAGACCTCTAAATTTTATTAATATTTCTAAAATTAAATAGAAAAGAATTACTACCCATGTAAAGAAAATTAATTTTTGATGCAAAGTAAAAACAGGAAAAGATTCAAATGAAATCCAGTAATAAACGATTAAGAGAGTGTTAAAGAGCCATCCTGCCCATAGAAATGAAGTGGGTAGATACTTAAATTTTTTCAAAATTATAAAATAAATGTACATTAGAAAGGAAAGAAGATAGAAAAAAAGAGATAATTTGAAAAAAATATTGGACTGAAGTATGAAAAACCAAATCATTTTTTTATTTATTTAAACTCTCTATAATTAAAGACGAAATAAAAAATAAAATATTTCATGAAAACATTCTTCCTTCATTTTATTCATATTCCGTCCGTTTTAATAATTGCATTAAAAGTCCTGTTAAACACAATAAAAATCCTAAATAGAAAATTCTCAATCCTGGTTTATATGAGATATAAATTTTTGAAACAACTTCTTTGGAAGTATTAAGTGGACCCTGTAAAAAATAATTTTTCCTGATTTTAACTGATTGAAATTTATCAATCCAGTAGTTCTCTTCCCTGTTTTTTGGAAATAATATTTTTAAATGTGACTTAGCATTTTTGAGAATTTTTTTCCCGTTTTCAAAATTCAAAATATACTTTCCTCCTTCAAGAATAATCGGTTCACTTCCACTTTCTTTTAAAAAAGGCATTTCTTTAAAAGGAGATTTTAAAACGAGATAAATTGCTGGATTTTTTGGTAAATTTGAGCGAGTTGTGAATTTTATTTTTGTTTCTACTGCTGGATGCATCTCCAGAATTTGAATCTCTTTTCCATTTAATTTATATCTTACCCCAAATTCAAATGGAATTATTAAAAAGCTTCTTCTTTTAATAAATCTTAAGGTTTTATCTGCGCCTGTAATTACAACATATTGTTTCATCCCAAACTTAGGAGGAATGTATGAGTACTCAAGCTTTAATGCACCACCAAAAAGAGATAATGCTTCAAATCCCTGCAAACGAGAAAAAAGCCAAACTAAAAGTCCTTTCCCCGGAGGGAAAACTCTCTCAATTCTTACTAAAAGGGCTGGATTCTCAGGTTTTTCTGAAAGAGAATAGGGAGAACGAGAGTTTAAATCATAGCGAAAATGAGGAAGAAATTTTAAAATACTAAAATAAAAATTTCTCCATCTATATCTTCTTCCTATTTGAACTGAAATTATTTTTTCTTTGTTTTCTGTATTTATTCTCAAAAGGTGTTTTTCAGGCTGACTTCCAAAAACAAATTTTCTTTGCACTTCTCTGTCCCACTCCCAGAGAAAAGTAACCTGGAATCTTTCATTTTCATCTAAATATATATTTTTCTCATTTGCAAGGAGCCATTCCACTTTCTCCTCTTCATTAGAAATAATTTTAATTTTTACAGCAGGACTCAAAGGTTTATCAATGGAAAGTTTAATAACTTCTTTTTCCGGTCTAAAATCAGGATAATAATTCGCAATTTGATATTTCCAATCCGTTTTTGGAACAGTAAAGACTCTTCTTTCATAAGGAGAAATAGAAGATATAATTTTATAATCTCCTGTTCTGTCATTTCTTTGATAAAGATTTAATTTCCATCCAGGAATATAATAATCAATTTTGTAGTCAATGAGTTTTACTTTATAATCTAATTGATGCCATTTCGTCTTTTGATTCCCGGATAAAATCTTTACCCTGCTCTCCTCTTTTCCTGGTTTAAGAATTAACTCTCCCTGCCATCCATAAGAGTAAAGAATAAATATTCCAGCTAAAATAAATACAATTCCTGAATGAATTAAATAAAAACTTATTTTGTTTTTTTGATATTTACCCCTTACTAAAATTGAGAAAAAAGATGAGAAAAATAAAAGTAATAGAATTGAGAAAAACCACCAGCTTTGAAAAATATTGTGGAGAAAAAATATATTTGCAATTTCTCTTAAATTATAATCATAAACACTAAGGCTGTTTCTCTGATGAATAAGATTTCTCAAAATCAGAGAAATTCCAAGAATTGACAATAAAATTAAATTCAGTTTTGGTGAGGAGAGATAACCAATTACATATTTTCTCAATAAAAGGCAAAGAAAGATTATATTTAATGAGAGAGAAAAAATTAATATTTTAAAAAGTGAAAGTTTCTGCCAGTTATTTGAAATAATAAAAAATTTATATAAATTCTGGAAAAAAATAGAAAATATAAATGTACACAGTAAAAATAGAATTATTCCTAAAATGGAAATGGAAGATTCTTCAGAGTCTTTCATTTAACCGAGGAGTTCATTTAAATCATAATACTCCATTCCAAATCTTTCCGCCAGACTCTTTTTTACAATTTTTCCTCGGTAAACATATACCCCCCCTCCTAAATTTTCATCTTCTCTCAGGATTTTTTCAGGTCCTATTTCAATAATTTTTAATAAATAGGGCATCAAAACATTTGATAAGACTCTTGTGGAAGTTCTACTCACTGCAGAAGTAATATTTGGAACACAATAATGAATAACTCCATTTTCAATAAAAATAGGGTCTTTCAAAGTAGTAGGTCTACTTGTTTCAACACATCCGCCCTGGTCAATGGAAAGGTCTATAATTACAGAACCCTTTTTCATTGTTTTAACCATTTCCTTTGTAACCATAATTGGAGCCCTTTCTCCGGGTATTAAAATGGCTCCTATTAAAATATCAGCAATTTTTACCATCCGGGATATGTTATACTTATTGGCTATTAATGTAATAACCTGGCGGGATGTGATTTCCTCTATTTCCCTGAGTAAATTCATATCTTCATCAAGAACAATCACATGGGCACCTGCGCACCATGCTGCCCGGGCAGCACTTCTTCCTAATGCTCCTGCACCAATTACAACAACCGTTGATGGTGGAACACTTGTTACCCCTCCAATAATTATGCCTCTACCGCCAAAATTTGTCTGTAAATAGTGACCTGATATAACCAAACAAAGTTCTCCTGCCACTTCACTGAGAGCCTCTATAAAAGGAAGTTTATTTTCTTCATCCCTGATAATTTCGTATCCAATAATGGTAGCTTTTTTTTCAAGAAGTTTGTCTATATTCTTCTTTTTTGCTACTGCTAAATGGTGGAACCCAAATAGAATAGTATTTTCCCTTACTAAATCACATTCTTTATCATTTAAAGGAGAAATATTATGAATAATTTCTGCTCTCCCAAATACTTCTTCCTTTGTATAAACTATTTTCCCTCCTGCCTCTAAATAATCTTGGTCGCTGTAGCCAGCCTTCTCACCTGCTTTTGACTGAAAATAAACCGTATGACCTCTTTGAACTAACTCAGAAACACAAGCAGGAATTAATGCTACTCTATTTTCTATCTTTTCACTTTCATTTATGATTCCTATTCTCATATTATCCTCCAATAAAAATAGAAAGGAATATTATAATAAAAAGAAATTAAATTGCAAGGAGGAATCATTATTCTTATTCTAAACTATTCTACTATTTTAACCTTTGCATCATGAGCTAAAGTGAAATGCCCTTCCACAATAACAAATTCGCCTTCATTTACTCCTTCCAACACTTCTGCATACCTTTCATTCTCGAGTCCTATTTTAATATATCTCCATTTAGCCAGACCATTTTCCACAACAAATGCCAGTTTTCTTCCTCCTCTTACCAAAATAGCTTCTCGAGGTATAATTAATCTATCTTCATAAATATCTGCTGCGATCTCAACTTCTGCATGCATTCCAGGTTTAATTTCCCCTGTTGGGTTAGCAACATCGATAAGAATTTTACATGTTTTCTCTTCCGGGTCCACTATCGGACTAATTGCTTTTACATATCCCTTAAAAATTTTTGAAGGATAGCCTGTAAAACGAATATTGACCTCTCTTCCTTCTTTTATTTTGCCGATTTCACTTTCCAGTATTTTTGCTTCCACATAAATTGAATTTAAATCAACAAGGGTAAAAAGTTCCTGTCCTGCCTGAACATGTTCTTTTGGAGATACCTTAATATTTGTTATTACTCCTGAAAATGGAGCTTTTATTTGAGTCTTTTCAAGCTCCATCTGTGCGCGCTTCACTTCCAGCTCAGCCTGAGTCAATCCTGCAACCGATGCTCTGATTTCTTCTCTTTTCTCTCCTGATTCAATAAGCATTAACTCATAATTTCTCTTAGCTTTTTCAAATTCTTTCTCTGATATTAAACCTTGTTTGTAAAGGGAAAGAGCTTTTTGATATTCTTTTTCAATTTTTTCTTTATTAAATTTTTGTTTCTTCCCCTTCCCAGAGAGAGAATATTCTTCACCTTCTATAAGAAACCTTGATAACTTTTCGAGCCTTCTACTTTCCGCCTCCTTTAATTGCAATTTATATTTTTCATCATTCAGTTTCACTAATAAATCTCCTTCTTTTATTTTTTTCCCTTCATCAACAAGGAGTTCTTCTATAACTCCGGGTACCTCTGCTTTAACGGTTATAATCCTTTTACAAACAGCCTGTCCTGGGGACTTAAGTCGTATTATCAATTTATCTCTCTTTGCTTTTACAACTTTTACAGGAATGGGAGCTTCCTTCACTTTCTTTTTTTCAACTGGAAAGTCCTCATCACTGTTATTTTCTTGATTTTTTCTTGGATTCATTAAGACAAAATAAATTAAAAGAAAAACCAGAATTAATACTCCGCTTGTAATTAAAAGCAATCTTTTTGGAAGAACCATTTTTCCTCCCTTTGCTTAAATTAAATCCTTCACTGCTCCATCTTCTTTTAAATATAATAATTTTTTTATTTAGATGTCAAATGCAAAGAATATGTTTTTTATTATCTCTTTGAAACTAAAGCAATTACTTCTATTTCAATTCCCACATCCTTTGGAAGACGAGCCACCTGAAAAGCAGCTCGAGCTGGATAGGGAGCTGAAAAATATTTGCTATATATTTCGTTCATTTTCGGGTAATCCTTTAAATCTGCAAGATAAACAGTAGATTTAACCACATTTTCTAAGGAACTACCTGCTTCTTCCAATATTGCTTTTATATTTTTTAAAACTTGCTCTGTTTGTTTTTCAATTGGACCTTTAACCAGTTCCCCTGTAGCAGGGTTAATTGGAATCTGTCCTGAGACAAAAATAAATCCATTCGCTTCTATTGCCTGTGAATATGGTCCAATAGCCTTTGGTGCTTTGTCAGTTCTTATTTCTTTTTTCATTCTAATCCTCCCAATTATTTTCTTAAATGGAATGCTTAAAAAAATAAACCAGTAACAAATAATTTTAAAAATTTTCTCCTTCCCATTTACATCACCTTTTCTCTTTAAAACTAAAAAATAAAATTAAAAATTTTTAAATTGAAACTGAATATAAAATAAAAGCTGTTTTTAAACTTCTTTAGACATTCTTCCTTATTCTACCCAGCAGGTCTGGTCCTTCCCTTTTCTTTTTGCTTCATACATTGCTAAGTCAACTCTTTTTATTAAATCATTACTTGTATCATCTTCTTTTAAACTGGCAATACCTACACTTCCTGTTATCATGAACCTCCTGCCATTATAAATAAGAGGTATTTTTTCATTAACTTCTTTTTTAATTAATTTTCTCAATCTCTCACCTGCTGAAATCGCACCCTGAAGAGGTGTTTCTGGAAGAATAATCATAAATTCTTCGCCTCCATAACGAACCGCTATATCAAGTTCAACCTCTTTCATAATGGAAACACTATCAACTCTTCGTATATTGTCAAGAATTAATCGTGCAATAGCGATCAAAACCTCATCCCCTTTTAAATGCCCAAAATTATCATTTATAAATTTAAAATCATCTATATCAATTAAAATAAGGGAGAGGGGTCTTCCATATCTTTTAGCACGAGTAATTTCCTGTTCTAAGCGTGTTCGGAAATATCTGTAATTGTATAGACCAGTAAGGCTGTCTGTTATAGCTAATTTCTGTAACTCTGCATGCATTTCGGCGTTCCGCAAAGCTACTCCTATTTGAGAACATAAAATTTTTAATAACTTTATATCATCCTCTTTAAAAGCGTTTTTTTCACTGCTTTCCACTCCAAGAACACCGAAAAGTCGATTATTATGTAATATTGGAATTGCTAATGCAGATTTTGCGTCTTTAAGCTCAGAAGGAATATAAAAATCACATTTTGATACATCTCCAATATTAATTATTTCCTTAGTAGCTGCACTCTTTCCTACAATTCCTTCTCCGAACTTAATTTCTAATCCAAGATGTGCTTTCTTCCCTATTGAATGGGCTTTTAGAATTAGTTTCTTTCCCACAGGAAGGAAAATAGCAGAAAAGTCATAACCTAAATTATCTTTTATTAAATTAACTACAAAAGATAATAATTTATCGAGTTCTACTTTTGAAACTATTTTTAATCCAATTTGATGAAGGAGCTCCATCTCTTTAATTTTAGACTGAGTTATTTCTATATTATTAATTGCGAGTCCTATTTGGGAACACAAAATACTCAGAATTTCTTCATCCTGTTTGGAAAAAGCATTTTTCTGAGTGCTTTCAATCGTAAGTACTCCCAACAGTTTTCCCCCAAATATAATTGGTAAAGCAATTTTTGATTTAATGTTCTCCAATCCAGAAGGAATATAAAAAGAACACTTTGAAATATCGCCGATATTTATTATCTTCCTATCTTCCGCACATTTTCCCACAATACCTTTTCCTACAGGAATTTTTTTCCCCAAGACCTCCTTAGGGAAAGCTGCTATTGCTTTCAAAACAAGTTTTTCCCTTTCAACAAGAAAAATCGCACAATCATCATATCCAAGAATTTCACGTGTAAGATTAACTGCAGATGAAAGAAGCTTATCAAGCTCGAAAACAGAAGCAATCCTCAATCCCACTTCATGTAGAAGTTTCATGCGCTTAATGATTCTTGCTAATTCTCCAGAATTAATTTTAGAAGCCACTTCCTCCTTCCTCCCTCTTTCTGACTCCTTTCATTTTACAAAAAAAAATTTAAAATTACAATAAAATTTTACTCTCGCGTTCAATCTCTTGTAAAAGCTCTTTTTTATTCACCGCAGCTGTTCCCAACTTTCCTACAACTATCCCGGCAGCATAATTTGCCAATATTGCAGATTCTAAAATATCCGCTCCTGATAATAAACTTAAACTGGCAGTTGCTATCACAGTATCTCCAGCTCCAGTTACATCATAAACTTCCTTAGCAACTGTTGGGATATGCACTGCCCTGTTATCTTTTACAAATACTGACATACCTTTCTCACCTCTTGTTATTATTAAATATTCACACGAAATTTTCGACAATATTTCTCTCCCCGCATCCTCAATTTCTCTATCACTATATATTTTACGATTTAGAATTCCCTCAACCTCAAAATGATTTGGAGTGATTAAAGTTATAGGAGAATAAAAATTGAAATGTTCAACTTTTGGGTCAACGAAAACCGGAATATTATTTTTTGAAGTAAAGCTTAAAAGATTCTCCATAAGAGATCTTGTTATAGTCCCTTTATTGTAATCTGATATAATAATCCCATCAAATTCCTCATTTTTTAAAAAATTGATAATTCTTTTTTCTAATTTTTCTGGGATAGGAAGTCTTTTCTCCCTATCCACTCGAACCACATGTTGATGATGAGCTATTATTCTTGTTTTTACAATTGTCGGTCTTTTTTCATCAATGAAAATTCCTCTCTTATTTTTCAATTTTTCTAAAATCTTCTTCCCGCTATTGTCATCTCCTATAACTCCTACTAAGAGATATTCTGCTCCCAATGCTTCCAGATTATGAGCAACATTTCCCGCCCCTCCAAGACAATAATTCTCGGATGTAATTTCTACTACAGGAACAGGAGCTTCGGGTGATATTCTTGAAACTTTTCCTATTATATACTGGTCAAGCATAATGTCTCCGAGTACAACAATTCTTTTTTTATCAAAATTTTCAATAATTGATTTTGCTCTTTCGGAATCAATTTTATTCATCTCTTATTTCCTCCACTTTTAATTTTTCTCAAAAAAATAGGATTTGAAACAATCCAAGGTATTTTTTTATTTAAAGGAGAGGGGTCAAGAAGATACACTTCAATACGATATGGTCCATATTTTCTCGCGCTGAAATTTATCATTTTCTTTCTTGTTTTTAACACTACTCTACCTCGATGTATTAATCTTATCTCTATATTATAAGGAAATGGTGCTTTAACATATAAATTAACAGGCAATCTAACTCTTGTCTGTTCCCCCATTTCAAACTTTTCTTCACCTCTTTCTGCCCAAAATCTAAATCCATCAGCTTGAGCAGCTCCTTCAATAGCATTATAAAACCTTCCCTTTGAAAGCGCATCAAAAATCATCTCTTTTGCTTCTAAAAAATTAGATGAAAGGGGTTTATTTATTAAAACATGTAAATTTAAAATCTTAAACAGGGAGCCATAAAATAAATGTGCATCCACTGCAAAGAATCCGTAGATTCTTTTATTAAAACAGAGTTCATCCCACTTTTTAAGATTTCTCTGTGGAAAATCAATCATTTTTAGAAGAGAATGTTGTGGATTCAATGGATATAATAGATAATAAGGAATGGAGAAAATAAATCCTCTTCGCCATGCAGAATCCATATTAATAATTTCAATTCCAAGAAAATCCTTTGCCTCCCAGCCAGTCCAGGGATTTCTAATATTATAGGGATGAGCTATAATTGAAAATCCCCCTAATTCCCTCACCTGTCTCATTGCGTATTTAGCTCTGACAGAAATTCTATTTGAAGGAATTTTAAACCCGAGAGCCACAAAATGACCTTCCCTTACAGAAATCTCTGACCCCGCAATAACTAAAATTCCCTTCATCCATCCCTGATGATTTAATGATTTCCTATTTGGATTTCCGTGGTCAGTTATAATAATAAAATCGAGACCAGCTCTTAAAGCTCTCTCTGCAATACCTTCAGGAGTTCTGATTCCATCTGAATAAATTGTATGCAAATGATAAGCTCCCTTTAATTCAAAAGGATTTTTTTCGGAAGAATAAGTGTATTTTTTGAAGTTTACAGCATTATAAACATGCCAGCCTATCCATATAAAAAAAATAATGAAAACAGAGAAAATTAAAATTTTAATTATTTTTCGCAATTTCAAGTCCTTACTTCAGAAAGTTTTTTATAGCAAAAGGGCAAAGTAATTAGAAATAAAAAAAGCATTTTAATTTCCGAATCACCAAAATTATATTCAAATAGTCCTGAAATGAATAAACCAATAATTGCGCCTAATGCTCCAAGAGAATATGCCTTAAAAGCCTGATGTCTTAATATTTTATATATAGAAATGAATGCAGAAAAAATAAATCCTAACCAGCATAACAAAGCGGGTATACCTCTTTCAACAGCAATTTGAAGTAAATTATTATGTAAATGAATCCCCTTCCTCTCTGCTTGAGGCAATTTGTAATTTTCATAAATAAGGGGAAAAGTGGCTGGTCCGGTTCCAAGTAAAGGGTAATCTTTTATAATTTTTAAACCACTCTTAGCTAAATAAATCCGGTCAAGATTTGACTTATCCTGAAGACTGAAAATACTCAGTGCTCTTTGTTTCATGGGTTTTGATGCAAATAGGAAAAATAAAGCAATTACTAAAGGAAGAATAATTAAAGTCTTTGGTTTATAATGATAAAGGATAAAAGCAAAAGCAAAAAAAACACCAACCCAAGCACTCCTTGTAAGAGTCAATAGAAGAGCTAAAATAGAAAAAATAAGAACTATTAACCATGGAATTTTATTCTTTCTTTTCACATAGAGAAAAAAAGAAAGAGAGAAACAAACTATTAATAACATTAATCCTGCTTGTGTCATATAATGTCCCATAAATCCCCGTATTCTCTCCCCTGGCTCAGCTTTTAAAATGTAGTAAATTATTGCATATAATGAACTAATTAATGCACTGAGTAAAAAAGTGATTTTAACTAATTCAAGCTCTCGTAAAGATTTAATTCCCATATAAAGGAGAGGAATTAAAAGAAATAAAAAAACTTCTCTGCTGTCTTTAACACTCACTGTCCTCCATTGCGAAAAAAGAGCTGAAAGTAAAGTAAAAAATGAGTATCCGATTAAGCCCCAGAAGAAAAAAGGAAATTCAATTTTTTCTTTGTTCTTAAAAATTATAATTGTCCAGATTAATAAACCAGAGAAAAGAAATATTTGAGAAAAAGTTATGGAAATAGGTATAAAAAAGACAAATAAAAGAATAAAAATTAACAAAATTTTTTCGATTTTTTTTAATTCTTTCATTCCAGCATGGTTAAACTTGCCTTATAAACTTCCTCAGGTGTAATGGTTCTCAAACATCTAAAATCTTTGTAAATGCATCTCTTTTGTCTGCATGGTCTGCAAGAAAGTTCCTTCTCAATAATTTTTGCTTTGGCTTTCCAGGGTCCAAATACAGCAGGAATTGTAGGTCCAAAAAGAGCAACTATCGGTGTAGAAGTTGACGCTGCAATATGCATGGGTCCGCTATCCGAACCTATAAAAAGATTAGAGGCAGAAATTAATTCCCGAAGCTCTATTAAATTTAATTTTCCTACGAGCGAGAGAAAATTATCTTGAACTTTTTCTGAAATCTTCCTCTCCACTTCCTTATCTTTTTCATCTCCAATAAGAATTATTTTTATTTCGGGATTTTCTAAAAAAAGCTGAACTAATTTAGCAATATTTTCCACTCCCCAATCTCGATATTCGTTTCCGGCACTTATGTGAAGCACTATTTTTTTAAATGGTGATAAGTTATTTTCTTTGAAGAAATTATCGATTTTTTGTCTTTCACTTTCAGAAGGAGAGGGAAGATTGAGGTCTGGAATTTCTTTTTCTTTTATGCCAATTGCCTTTACTAAATTAACATGACTTTCCACACTGTGATAATATCCTTTTTCTCTCTTTCTTGGGACTTTAATATCATATACAAGATGTCGATATTTCACTTTAAAACCGACTTTTAATCTTGCATTGGAAAGAAATGAAATCAAAGATGCTCGCGGTCCACAATGAAAGTCAATCAATAAATCATAATTTCTCTTTCTTATTTTTCTGATAAATTTCAAGAATTCTGTAACCGTGGAATCCCGTCTGAGTGTTAGAACTTCATCAATACAGGCATGATTCTCTACTAATCTTGTATAGGAGGGTTCTACAACATAAGAAATAAAAGCGTCTGGAAATTCTTCCCTTAAAATTTTTA
>CAZWBN010000024.1:0-17189 GCA_964632095.1 uncultured Clostridia bacterium
ATTAATAACTATATAGTCATAATTTTTGTAACATTTGATTTCTTCCTTTGCAATCTTTAATCTTTTCTCAACAGAAGCCAAATCTTCATTTCCTCTATTAATAATTCTATTTTTCAATTCATCATAAGAAGGCGGCATTATAAAAACAAAAATTGCATTCTTAAATTTTGACTTAATTTGAGATGCTCCTTGTACATCTATGTCAAGAAGCACATCTCCCTTTGAAGTCTTCTCTTCGATCTCTTTCTTGGAAGTGCCATAATAATTTCCGTGAACAATTGCCCACTCTATAAATTCTTTATTATCAATCATTCTTTTAAATTGTTCTTCTGAAATAAAATAATAATCTTTTCCATCATGTTCATTCTCCCTTTTCCGGCGAGTAGTATGAGACACAGAGAAAAAGAGATTCTTTATTTTACTTAAGACCTTCCTGCATAAAGTTGATTTACCAGTTCCTGAAGGTCCACTAATAACAAAAAGCATTTTATTCTATATTTTGTATATGCTGTTTAATTTTCTCAATTTCACTTTTTATATTCACTGCGAAATTAATTATATTAATATCTTGAGATTTAGAATTTATAGTATTAACTTCTCTATGGATTTCCTGGAGCAAAAATTCGATTTTTTTACCAACCGGCTCATCTGTCTTTAAGTTTATTAGCCTACTTACCTGCTCCAAATGAGCCTCTATACGATTAATTTCCTCTTTTATATCTATTCTCTGGATATAGAAAAATACTTCTTGAGCCAATCTTTCTTCAGAAATTTCGGGAAGTTTCACTTTACCTATTCTTTCCCTTAACTTTTCCTCTATCTGAGTTGCTTGATTCACTGTTAGCTTTTTTATCTCTTCCACATAAGACTCTATTTTTTTAAAACAATTTATAATCTCTCCTTTAATGAATTCCCCTTCCCTTTTTCTATGTTCTTTAACTCCTTCAATTACCTCCATGAAGCATTTTTCTAAAAAATCAGTTTCATTTTTTAAATTATAGGGTTTAATACTAAACATCCCAGGCATATGGAGAAAAAAATCTAAAGGAAAAATTAATTTCCCTTTCATTTTTTTTAAAATTGGTCTGAGGGAATGCAAAATCTTCTCAAATAGATTTTCGTTTATATGTATTTCCCAATTAAACGAAGGAAAAAACTCCAAATCCATTGAGACTTCGATTCTTCCTCTTTTGAATTCTCTCTGAGCTATTTTTCTAAATCTATCTTCTATTTCCATTGAATGGAAATTTCCTCTAAAATACCAATCAAAATAGCGATGATTCAATGTTTTTATGCTAATTGATAAAGAATAATCCTTTGTTGTAAATTTCTTCTCACAGAAACCTGTCATGCTTCTCATTTTATTCTAAATCAATAAATTGAAGCTCATAAAGTCTGCTATACAAACCTCCTTTCTTTATAAGTTCCTCATGAGTTCCCATCTCAACAATTTTACCTTTATCGAGAACTACAATTCTATCTGCTTTTTTTACCGTGGATAGGCGATGAGCAATTACAAATGTGGTCCTATCTTTTATTAAATTGTTTAAAGCAATCTGAATTAACCTTTCTGACTCACTATCCAAAGCTGAAGTGGCTTCATCAAGAATTAGAATTGGAGAATTCTTTAAGATAGCACGGGCTATTGCAATTCTCTGTCTTTGTCCCGCGGAAAGAAGGCATCCTCTTTCTCCTATACAAGTATCATATCCCTTTGGAAGTTTTTCAATAAATTCATGTGCCATTGCAGCTTTAGAAGCTTTTATTATCTCATCCATACTTACCTCGCCGACTCCATAGGCAATATTATTCTTCACAGTATCATTAAACAAAATTGTATCTTGAGTTACAAGAGAAATTTGAGCCCGTAAGGAAGAAAGGGTTACTTCTCTAATATCTATCTTGTCTATTGTTATTTTTCCCGATGTAACATCATAAAATCGAGGTATTAAACTCACGAGTGTGGTTTTCCCTGCTCCGCTCAACCCAACTAAAGCCACCATTTCTCCAGGGCAAACTTTTAAATTTATACCCTTTAGCACAGGAATTGATTGATTATAACTAAAATATACATTCTTAAATTCAACTTCTCCTTTTACTGGAGGTAATGGATAAGCATTTGGACTTTCAACAACTTCTGATTTTACAGCTAAAATTTCCTGAACCCTTTCCAAACCGGCAAGACCTTGCTGAATAGTGTTGTTAGCTCTACTTAATCTTCTTATTGGCATATACATCATTAATATAGCCATAATAAAGGAGCCAAAATCTCCCGGGCTAATCTCAGCCCGTGCTATTTTACCTGTCCCTATAATTAATATAAAAGCAGCTGCGAGTCCCCCTATAAATTCCATAAAGGGAGATGAAAGACTTCCTATCAAAGCCAATTTTAGATTTATTTTTAAATGTTCATAGGTCTTTTTTACAAACTCTTTTATTTCAAATTTCTCCATATTAAAGGCTTTAACAATCTTATTACCTGTAATGGTCTCAAATAAGGAATTAGTAATCTCTGCTATCTTAATTTGTCCTTCGAGCCCTTTTCTCTTCTGCTGTTTTCCAAATAATATCAGAGGTATAATAGCAAATGGTGTTATGGAAAGAGAAATTAAAGTAAGTTGCCAATCTATAATAAAAATTCCAATAAAAAGAACTAAAAGAGTCATTGTCTCTGTAATTAAAACAGAAAGACTCCCTGAAACCGCCTGATGAATTTTCTCAGTATCATTTACAACTCTTGATATCAACTCTCCTGTAGATGAATTATTAAAAAATGTCAGAGACTGAAAGATTATTTTCTCATATAACTTATCTCTTAAGTCTTTCACAATTCTGTGCCCGATTGATTTCATCCCAAAAGTTGAAAGAAAAGAAAACAATCCTTTTCCAAAAATCGTTACTATTAAAATTATTGGCAAAGCTATAATCAAATTTTCTTTGGCAATATTTAAAAAATTAAAAATCACATCCATAACCCTTGTTTTTTGAGGAACACCTTGAGGAACAAGATTGAATAGCCGGTCCATTATAGGCTGTACCAAATTCACAAA
The DNA here is from genome assembly GCA_964632095.1 of uncultured Clostridia bacterium. GTDB lineage: Bacteria > Acidobacteriota > Aminicenantia > JdFR-78 > JdFR-78 > JdFR-78. The sequence goes on from CAZWBN010000024.1 coordinate 3,051, forward strand.
TAAATAAGTAAAAATTGCAACCATGAACATTGCAACCAGGGAACATATAAAAATTAATTTATAGGGAAGAATTAATTTGAATAATTTCTTAATTCCTTTCATTTATCAATAGTCGGGAATTTTATTGAAATTAATTTCTCCGCAACCTCCACAGCATTCAACACCGAGCCTCTTGTTAAATTATCTGCAACTAACCAGAACCAGAAACTGTTTGAAAAAACATTATCTTTTTTTATTTGTCCAATATATATCTTATCCTTTCCTGCTATTGAAACTGGCGAAGGAGGCGTTTCATAGCGGGATGTAATTTCAAAGAGAGATGACTTCTTAAAAATATTTTCTATCTCAAGAATTGCGGGAGAATTTTTAAACTCTACAAATGCTAAAAGAGAATAGGTATGAAAAATTGGTGCCTGGATAAGACTCAGAGATAAAGGTATCGTATCTTTTGAAAGAATTCTCTTTATTTCTTCAACAACAGTCCTTTCAATATCTGTGAATCCATCTTCTTCCAATTTCCCTACCCTGGATATTAAATTAAATGCAATTTGCTCCTTAAATATTTTCTTTGGAATTTTAGATAAATTTAGAAAACCTATACTCTGGTCCATTAATTCATCTATTCCACCTTTCTCATATTCTGAAGCTGGCTGGAATGCAATCACAAGTATTTTATTCAAAACAAAATTCTTCTGAAGAGAGTGGATAAAAGCAGAAAGTATAATAGCTAAAGGATGAGGATTAGCTATTATGTAATTTTCTTCACTTAAAATCCTATCATTTACTCCAGCTACTACCAAAGGTATTTCTTTCTGAGTATTAAAAGTCCCACTAAGGTCAATCGCTCTAAAATTGTACCGCTGGGCAAGAGAACAGTATTTCCTGCTTATTTTGGAATCAGAAGCAAAGAAAACAATATCCATGTTATATAAATTTTCTTCTCTCACACTCTGTATTATTTGTGCTTCCCCTTTGAAATCGGTAAGATGGCTGTATTCTTCTTTTACCTCTGGGTCAAGAAATCTAATTTTTTTAATTGGAAAATTCTTATTCTCCAAAGTATTTTTTAGCTCTTTTCCCTTTAAAGAAAAAGTGCCAATAATAGCAAGATTTATATCTTTCTTTTTTTCCATTTTTTAAATTTTTTAAGAATAATTCTTCTTGTATTGATTTAAAATATAATACATTTTATCTTTTAATGCTAATTTCTCTTTTTTCAATAGTTTTTCCTCGTATTTCTCTTTTTCATTTAAATATAACTTTTCCTGAAGCGCTTTCAATTTTTTCTCACATTCCTGATGTTTTTCGTAAAGTTTCTTAAATTCCTCATTCTCTTTTAGTAAAAGTTTTTTTAATTCTTCTTCCTTCATTAATTCCTCCTGTACAACTTGAAATTGAGGAAATGTCTCGAATTAAAGAATAACATAACTCCTGAATCTATTCAATTATAATAATTCATAAAAAAGGCTCTCCAATCTATCCGCTAAATTTGACCATGTAAATTGTTGAATTTTTTTATAACCATTTTCTGCTAACTTATATCTCAATTCCTTGTCTTTAATTAGCTTTTCGATTTTTCTCGCAATAAATAAAGGATGATTAAAAGAAATTATAAGGGCGGTTTGATTATTTATAGCAAAATCCTGTGTTCCACTTCTTGTGCATATAACAGGCACCTTACATGCCATTGCTTCTGCTGTTGTATTGTTCCATCCTGCTCTTTTCTCTGCGCTAACAAATATATCTCCCTGTGAATACAACCATGCCATCTTTTCCTGAGGGAGATTAATATAAAATCTTGTTGGAACATCTGGATTAATCAATTTTCTTATATCGATTTTTTCCTCCCCTACAGGAGTGTCAAAAAGAATTAATTCCAAAAATTCATATTTTTTATATAATCTTTCAACAGCTTTAATTACTTTTTTAACTCCTTTCCTTCTTTTATATATTCTTCCGTAACAAAGAATTGTAAATTTATCATTCTTTTCCCTCTTGACAGGATAGAAAATTTGAGGATTTATTCCTCCTGGTGCATGAAAGCACTTCTTGCCATATTTTTTTTCAATTCTTCGGCAAATACCAATCGAGTTTCCGAAAAATATATAATCCTTTTTAATTACTTCCTTCTCCCTTCTATGTCCTTCCAGGACAAAATAAAAAATTTTCCTTTTTGCTTTTATTTTTTCAAAATATTGGAGAATAGAGTATTCACTGCACATGGCAACATCAAAATTATCTTTTTCGATTAAATCCATTGATTTAATGCTTCCCTGAAAATCGAACCAATTGACTTTACTGTCTCTTAAATTAAAAATTATATATTCATGCCCTCTTTTAACTAACTCATTTCCTATTTCTAAATATCTTCTTACACCCCCGAAAACTTCAAAATGAGGTAAAAGGACTGCTATTCTCATTTAAATTTAAGGCATTCGCCTTAATAAAAATCTCCAGAGATATTCCTTAGGAATACCCAAGAATTTTTCTCTCCATAAACGATCACAATCCCTACAGGTCTCAAGATCATCAATCTCTCTATTTATCATCTTCTTTCTTAAATTTACCATTTTCTCATTATTCCAAATTTCTTTAATTGAAGAATCTTTTACATTCCCCAGGGTATAATAACCATGAAAATCCTGTGTACATGGAACAACGGAACCATCCCAGAAAATAATTAAAGCTTGCCATAGAAAAGTACATGGGGAAAAATTTTTTGAATTTTGATTTTTTATTTTTGATTTTTGAATTATTAATTTTGAGTTTTGAGTTTTTTCCACCAATCCAGCCCAATTATGCATTTCTCTAATGTCAATTCTATTTAGAGGAAGTCCTTTAAATTTACTCAAGAATTTCTTTCTTTTTTCTTTAGCATTCCTTCCATAAATTTCAGGGAAATTTATTAATTCAATAATAGTAAAAGGTTTTTTTCTTTTTAACTTTTTCTTTATTTCTAAAAATTGAATGATATTACTGACCACTTTATCAAAATTTCCACCTATCCTTATTTTCTCATAAGTTTCTTTATCAAAACCGTCAAAAGAAAAAGAAAACTGGTCAAGTCCTGATTCTATTAATTGATAAGACCTTTCTTCATTAAGAAGAGTTCCATTAGTGTGAAACTTGGTTGTTAAACCTGCTTCATGAGCATATCTTATCATTTTAAAAAAATCAGGGTGAAGTAAGGATTCTCCTCTATGGAGTAAATGTATTTCAAAAGCAAAATCCTTTATCTCATCTATTATTTTTTTAAATAATTCAAAGTCAAGATACCCCTTCTCTTCCTTTTTTAATTCCTTATTTGGACACATTATACATCTAAGATTACAATAACTTGTAGGTTCAATCCAAAATCGGACAGGGTAATAGGGCAAAATTATTGACTTTTTTTTATAGTGATAAAACATTTGGACTATTCTTTTGTAATATTCAATTTTACTTTTCATCTTTTCCCCTTTTCAGTTGCGTTTACCACTATAGCACCTGCAGCATCTCCTATTATATTTGTTGTTGTCCTGAGCATATCTAAAATTCTATCCATTCCTAAAATCAATGCTATTCCTTCCAAGGGAACATTTATAGCCTGAAGAACCATTGCCAGAGTTATTATTCCAGCACCCGGCACTCCAGCAGCTCCAACAGATGCCAAAGTAGCAGTAAGAATTATGGTTAATTGCTGGGTAATCCCTAAGCCCATTCCATATATTTGCGCTATGAATATAGCAGCCACACCCTGATAAAGGGCAGTGCCGTCCATATTGATGGTGGCACCAAGGGGAAGAACAAAACTTGTAATTTCCTTGGGAACACTCATTTTTTCCCCAACACATTCCATAGCAATTGGAAGAGCTGCGTTACTGCTTGAGGTACTGAAAGCTATTAGCATTGCTGGCCTATAATTTTTAAAAAATTTTAATGGATTATATCGCCCTATTAGTCCAACTGTTAAACTATTTACACTTAAAGTATATATAAGAAGTCCAGAAACTACAACTAATGAGTATTTAAGCAGGGGTAACAAAATATTTATTCCGAATTCTCCTACAACAGCAGCTATTAAAGCTAAAACTCCATATGGTGCAAGTTTCATAACCATATGAACGATTTGTATAATTGTATCATTAAAACCGTCAAAAAATTCAATCACTGTTTTTGCTTTTTCCTTTTTTATAAGAGTTACAGCAATCCCAAAAATAATGGCTAAAAATATTATTTGAAGCATATTTCCTTCTGCAAGGGCTTTTACAGGATTTGTTGGAACAATATTAACCAGCGTCTGAATCAAACTCGGTCTTTCTTCTAATCTCTTAAAATCAAATATTTTTTCCTGCTGATAATTCTTCTTTAATTGAGCTTGAACTTCAGTAGAAAGACCTTCACCAGGTTTTACAATATTTGCAAGTGCAACACCTACTGAAATTGCTATTGCTGTTGTAATAAAGAAATATAGAAAAGCTTTAACTCCAATTCTTCCTAATTTCTTTATATCTCCCAGACTTGCAGTTCCTATAAAGAGAGAAACAAAAACCAAAGGAACAACAACCATGGTTATAAGTCTTATAAATATAGTTCCAACGGGTTTAATTATTACAGCCTTTTCTTTGAAAATTATTCCAATTATAACTCCTAAGACCATTCCAATTAAAATTTGAGTATGAAGTTTGATCTTTTTCATTTCTCTTTACCTTTAAACAAAATTTTCTCCTTGAAATTGAAGAATAATATATATTTTTCTATAAGTTATGTCAATTTTTAAAGCCATCCTTTTTCCTTGTACCAAAGCACGGTTTTTTCAATACCTTCATGGAAAGATGTACGAGGATAAAAATTCAATTCTTTCCTTGCTTTTTCAATAGAAAGAGGTTTTGACTTAGTAAAAAAATTTATTTTTGATGGGGTTAAGGGAGCTTCTTTCCCAAAAATCTTGTAAACCCTATCCATACCAAACGCTAAAATCTTGGCTGGAGCTACAGGAAATTTAAGAGGAAAAATCTTCTTATCCAATTTTTTAGCAATTATTTCCGCCATTTCCTTTACAGTTAATATCTCAAGACCTGCTAAGTGATAAATTTCTCCTGAAACACCTTTTTGAAAACATAAGTAAATTCCTTCAATTAAATCATCAATAAATATAGGAGTCTGAAAGGTTTTACCCTTTCCTATAATGAAAAACTTCCCGCTTGCAATAGCTTTTATCAATTTAAAAGTTCTTTTATCTCCTGGTCCATACACCCATCCCGGTCTAATAATGACCAGATCTAAACCTTTTCTCCCATACTCAATAGCAATTTTTTCTCCGTCAAGTTTACTTCTTTCGTAAAAATCTTCTGGATTTAAAGGATAATTTTCATCAGCAATTTCTCCATTTTTAACATAGCCTATAACACCTGCTGAACTAAAATGAACTACTCTCTTTGCTCCTTTTATTAAGGATGCATGTAAAACATTTTTAGTACCTACAGCATTTATCTCAAAAAATTCTCTCTCAGGAATTAGAGAAGCACCCAGTGCAGAAGCTAAATGAAAAACAATGTCTCCTTTCTCTATTGAGTCCTCAAGAAAATCTAAATCTCTTATATCACCTTCAATAATTTCAATTCCCTTTTCTGAAACATCAATGGGTGTTTTATGAAAAAGAGCTTTTATTTTCCATTCGCTTTTTAAAAGAAAGTTAATTAAGTGACTGCCTATAAAACCACTACCACCGGTAATAAAAGCTTTCATTTTTCTTTTTTATTCTCAAGAAAATTCATGCTATTTTTCACTTTCATTATGTAATTATGATATGTATATTCTCTTTCAGCAAACTTCTTTGCATTTAAAGCTATCTCTTTTGCTTTGGGGTCATATAAAGCAAATTTAATTCCTTCAGCAAAACTTTCTGGCTCAGACTCTACTAATATTGAAATTTCTTGATTTAAAACCTGTAAGTGGGTGGGCAATTTTGTAGCAACAATTGGCTTTCCTGTTTTCAGATAGGTATAAATTTTAAGGGGAGTATTAGTACCTCGCAATCTCGGGGAAACCAAAACATCAGCCAATGAAAGATAAATAGGCATTTCAAAAGGAGATATCTGTCCCATAAAGATTATCTTGGACAGTAAACCTAATTCAGAAGCTAAATTTTTCAATTCTTCAATTTGTCTTGGCTTCCCTCCTAATAGTAAAAGTAAAACATCTCCCTTTAATCTTTTAAAAGCTTTTAATAGCAAAGGAAGTCCTTGATAACTTTCAAAAGTGCCGGCATATAAAATGACTTTTTTGCCATTTATACCAAGTTCCTTCTTCTTTTTCAGAATATCATCTTTTGAATATTTTTTTTCTTCAAGGGTTAAAAAATTCTCGATAAGGAATATCTTATTTTCAGGGATAATCCGCCTTGCAGTATCTAATAAATCTTTGCAAATTACAATCACCCTCTCAGAATTTTTTAATACAAATTTTTCCAGCCATAAAAATATTTTTTTCAAAATCTTGGATCTGGAAAATTGAAAATTTTCTAATTGCTGGGGCAAACTTGAGTGCATATCATATAAATGGGGTACTCTCCAGATTTTTGCCAAAATTACACCAAAAAAAGCTGCTTCTTCATGAGAAAAAATTAAAGAGTATTTTCCCTTTACAAGCCTTTCCAATGTTTTTAAAAAAAGAAAAAAATCAAGGAAAATCTTTGTATAAGAAGGTCCAACTTTGATTTCTTTTATAAAAGGAATTGAGGGAATTCTATAAATCTTCAGATTTTTTATTTTTACATTCTCTCCTAAATGATATGTAACCAGATCTATAGAATAACCCAGGTCAGACAATGCTTTAATCCTGAAATATTCGCTAAGGGGTGTCCCCCTTGGCTGGAAAAAAGGCTCGGGTGCCAGCATTAGAATTTTCATTTATTCGATTATTTCTCTGACAGTATATATTTTTTTATTCACTGATTCATGATAGGTTCGAGAAATCATTTCTGCTAAAAGCCCCATTGTAATAAACTGGACTCCTATAAAAATCAGTAAAATAGCTAAAAGAAGTAATGGTCTATTTGTAAGTCCCGTTGTTTTCAAAATTAATCTCTGATATGAAAGGTAAAGTCCTATAGCAGTTCCTATTAATCCACTTAAAAGCCCTATCAATCCAAACACCTGGAGAGGTCGAGTAGAATAACTGAGAAGAAATTTAACGGTTATTAAGTCCAGAACAACTCTTATTGTACGAGAAATACCATATTTTGATTTTCCAGCTTTACGACTTCTGTGATTCACCTTAACTTCTGAAATTTTCACCCCTATAGAGCTTGCAATCGCTGGAATAAAACGATGCATCTCTCCATATAGCCTGATACTCTTAATTACCTCCTTTCTAAATGCTTTTAAAGTGCAGCCATAATCATGAAGTTTCACATTGGTAATCAAAGAAATCAGCCAATTAGCAATTCTTGAAGGAAGTCTTCTCGTAAAAAAATTATCTCTTCTCTTATATCTCCATCCGCTCACTATATCATAACCTTCCTCTAATTTTTTAATTAAACTGGGAATATCATGCGGGTCGTTTTGTAAATCACCATCCAAAGTGACTATTATTTTCCCTTTTGCATAATCAAAACCTGCGGAAAGAGCTGCTGTTTGACCAAAATTTCTCCTTAATCTTATTATTTTAACTTTCGGGTCTTTTTCATGAATTTCCTTTAGGAGAGAAAATGAGCCATCCTCACTTCCATCATCCACAAATATTATTTCATATTTTTTTTCAAAATCTTCTAAACTTTCATTTATCTCGCGGTAAAGGGGAGTTAAATTTTCCCTTTCATTATAAACCGGGATTACGATTGATAGATAAATATCTTCCTTCAACATCTATCGAAATATACCATAAAGTTTTAATCCCTTCAAGATTTCAAAAATGGAAGGTTGCATTTTTTATTTTTTTGATATATTATTTAGATGTCATAGAGAAGGAGAGATATTGACAATTTACATTTTTTATTTTAAAATGCAAACAAAAAAGAAGGGTTTATTTAAATGAATAACAAAAAAATCTTAATTATCGATTTCGATGAAGAACATTTAAATTCAATAACAAATCTATTAAAATCAAAGGGTTTTACAATTGTAACAGCGGATAATGGTTTGACGGGACTGGAAAAATTTAAATCAGAAAAACCCGATTTAGTAATAATGGAGGCTATGCTTCCAAAACTTCACGGTTTTGACTTATGTTCGAAAATAACCCGTGAATTCTCTGAAAGAACTCCAGTAATAATAACCACAAATGTATATAAAGAAGAAAAATATAAAAATGAAGCACTCAGAACTTATGGAGCTTCTGCATATTTTGTAAAACCCTATGCAGAAGAAGAACTTCTCTCCACAATCTACAAATTTTTAGGAATAAAGAAAGAAGAAGAAATAGAAGAAGAATTACCTGAGCCGGATACTATCTTGGAAACAATTTTATCTAAGGAAGAGAAAGAATCAAAACTTAAGGAGAAAAAAATGAAAGATGAAGATATTGAAAAAAAACTTCAAGAAACTTTATCTTCTTTAGAAATGGAAATTATGAAAAAGAAGAAAACACCCCCTGAGGTTGAAAAAGAAATAGAGACAAAGCTTGAAACCACATTAGCAGAACTTGGGATAGAAATTGAAAAAGAGAGACCAAAGAAGAAACCGGAAAAACCTGAAGAGCTTAAAAAACCTAAAGAAAAATTACCTCGGCTCGGTGAGTACATTCTCTTAGAAAAAATTGGCTCAGGAGGAATGGGCGAAGTCTTTAAAGCAACCAGAAAGGGAGTGGAAGGATTTGAAAAAACATTCGCAATAAAAAGAATACATCCCCATTTAGTTGAAGAAAATGAAAAGGTTATTTCCATGTTCATAGATGAAGCTAAAATTGCCTCTCAACTTTCCCATCCAAATATAGTTCACATTTATGATTTAGGAAAAATTGATAATTATTATTATATTGCTATGGAATATGTTCTTGGTAAAGATTTAGAAGTAATTCTTAATAGATTAAGAAAACAGAATCTCTTGATGCCCTATGAATATGCCTCTCTAATTGGGATAAAAATATGTCAGGCTTTAGATTATGCACATAGAAAACATGATTCATCCGGTAAGATAATGGGAATTGTTCATAGGGATGTCAGTCCAAAAAATATTTTAATTTCGTATGAGGGAGAGGTAAAATTAACTGATTTTGGCGTTGCAAAGGCATCTTCGAAAATCCATCAGACAATTCCAGGTGGAATAAAAGGAAAGATTCCGTATATGTCACCAGAACAAGCAAAGGGGGAAGAAGTTGACCATAGATCAGATATCTATTCCCTTGGAACTGTATTATATGAAATGTGTACTGGGAAAAAAGCTTTTACTGGAGAGACAGACATTACTATACTGGATAAGGTTAGAAAAGGAGAAGTAATTCCACCTACTCAGGTTAATCCTCAAATTCCCAAACAATTAGAATCCATAATCTTAAAAGCAATGCAATATAACCCAGGAGATCGATACCAAAATGTTAATGAATTGAAAAAAGACCTTGAGAAATTCATTGTTTCCTACAAAGGAGAAATGCCAACTTATGTTGATATTGCAAGATTTATGGCTGAACTCTTCTCAGATGAGATTAAAGGAAAAGGAATAATTATAGAAGCTTTAAAAGAGCCACAAGTCATTCCAAAAATAAAAGAGGAAAAGGAAGAAATACCCCATATTCCTCCAACGATTCCTGAAGAAAAAGAGGTTGCGAAGCCTAAAGTTGAAAAAGCTCCTTTTGAAGAATATAAGGAAGAAAAGAAGAAATCGCCTTTACCCTTAATAATAGGTTTAATTGTCCTTTTAGTAATTGGAGGAGGAGCAATATATTACTTTAAATTCGGGAAGACACCTTCAACCTCCCAGCAAAAAAAGTCTGCGATAACTATTCCGTTAGAGAAAGAAAAAGGAAGAGAAACTATATCAGAACAATCTCCAACTGAAGAGTTAGTTCAAAAACAGACTCAGGAAAAGAAGGAACAACCTTCTCAACCTGCTATTTCTCCACCTCCAACACGGGAAAAACCTTCAGCTGTTACAACTTCTCCACAAAGAACTTCTTCTCCCAGAGTTACAACACCTACGAGACAAACTCGCACAAGTGTTTCCCGTCCAGCTCCTCCAACACAAAAACCACCTCCTACACCTGTTGAAAAACCAAAAGAAACCAAAATCGAAAAACCTCCTGTAGAAATCCCTAAAACAGAAGAACAGCCTTCAAAACAAGAAAAAGCTGTTACAGAAATAAAAACTGAAAAAACACAACCTTCTTCTCCTCCTCAACCTCAAGTCAAAACAGGAGATATAGTACCTATAAATCAAGTGGATGTTCAACCAGTTATTCTTAGAAAAGTCGAACCCCAATATCCACCTATAGCAAGAAGAATGGGAATAACTGGTGTAGTCATAGTTAATGCACTAATTTCTGAAAATGGAGATGTAATCCAGACTGCAGTAATAAAAGGAATAAAAGGACCTTATGGACTCAACGAAGCTGCTGAAAATGCTGTTCGACAATGGAAATTTAAGCCAGCATTAAAAAATGGTGTTCGTGTAAAAGTTTGGAAACCAATACCTATACGATTTACAAAGCAATAAACCTAGATAAAGGAGTAAAAAATGGCTCTAACAAAGGAGCAAGAACAAGTTTATAAGAAAACATTGGAAGAAACAAAAAAACAATTAGAAGAAATTGATGCCCAAATGGAAAAGGAACTGCAAAAAATAAGAGAGAAATTAGCTGAACTACAGGTAACCAAGAAAAACTTGCGTCAGGTTTATGAAGCTACAGCAAAACTTCTGGGCGTGGAAAGTGAACTGGAAGAGGAAGAAGAATCCTCTGAAATACCAAAGAAATAATCTCTCTCTTTTAAAAATTTTCAACTTATGGAAAAAAGCTTATGGATAAGATGCAATAAATGCGGAAAAATCCAGTATAAACAAGACATAATAGATAATTTTTATGTATGTCCAGCTTGTAATTTTCATTATCGTCTAACAGCCCTTCAGAGAGCAAATTACCTTCTTGATAAAAACAGCTGGAAAATTATAGATGAGGAAATACAGCCAGTAGACCCTCTTAAATTTAAAGACAGCAAGACATATAAACAGAGACTTAAAGAGAGTCAAAATAAAACTTCACTAACAGAGGCTGTAATTAATATTACAGGAACAATGGACGGAATTCCTATAATAATGTCCGTAATGGACTTTAGCTTTATTGGAGGAAGTATGGGTTCAGTTGTAGGAGAAAGAATCACAAGAGCAATAGAAAGAGCGGGGAGAGAAAAAAAACCATTGATTATTATATCCTGCTCCGGTGGTGCAAGAATGCAGGAGGGAATACTCTCCTTAATGCAATTAGCAAAAACAAGTGCTGCTTTATCTCGATTAGATAAGCTTAAAATCCCGTACATATCCGTCCTATGTGACCCAACTACAGGAGGCGTTACTGCCAGTTTTGCTATGTTAGGAGATATAAACATAGCTGAACCTTACGCATTGATTGGTTTTGCTGGTCCCCGAGTTATTGAACAAACAATAAAAGAAAAATTACCAAAAAATTTCCAAAGAGCAGAGTTCCTCCTTCAGCATGGTCTTTTGGACGATGTTGTTCCAAGAAAAAATCTGAGGGAATATTTAATAAGGGCTTTACGACTTTTATTAAACAGACCTAAATGAAAAACAGTCCTGCTCTAACTTACCTTGAATCCTTAAAGAAGTATGGAATTATACTGGGTTTAGAAAAAATTAAAATAGTCTTAAATGAATTTGACAATCCTCATGAAAAATTTCCCTCAATTTTGGTTGGAGGTACTAATGGAAAAGGCTCAGTGTGTGCCATGATTGCTGAAGCTCTTAAAAATCATAATTTTAAAACAGGTCTTTACACATCTCCTCACCTCATAAATCTGGAAGAAAGAATTAGAATTAATAATAAGTGTATTTCTACTTCACAGTTTGAGGAACTAATCACCAAAGTTTCACAAAAAATAAATAATCTTTTAAATAGGGGAAAAATAAATGTTCCCCTCACCTATTTCGAGATTCTCACAGTATGTGCGTTTTTATTTTTCGCTTACCAAAAAGTAGATATTGCAGTATTAGAAGTTGGACTTGGAGGAAGGCTTGATGCAACGAATGTAGTCAATCCTCTCCTCACAATTATAACCAATATTTCAAAGGACCATCAAAATTACTTAGGAAAAACGATAACAGAAATTGCCCAAGAAAAGGCAGGAATAATTAAAGAAAAAACACCAGTTATATGCGGATGTAAAAGGGGTATTGCATACAAAATAATAAAAGATAAAGCAAAAAAGAAAAAAGCACCCTTTTTCCCTGTATTCAATAACTTAGAGAATCTTAAAATCAAAAAGAAAAATTTTCAATATCAGGTGGAACTTAAAACTAACAAGAGTTTTTATTCTTTCAAACCATCTCTCCTCGGTTTCCATCAAATTGAAAATTCTATAGTAGCTTTATATGCTTTAGAAATACTGGATAAAATCTGGAAACCATTAAATAAAAGGAAAATAATTGAGGCTATCGAGAATGTTTCATGGCCAGGAAGATTAGAAATAATAGATGAAAACCCAAAAATAATTTTGGATGGAGCTCATAATGTTGAAGGAGTAAAGGCTTTAAAAAAATTCTTAATGGAAAACAACCTTCCTTCTTACATTTTAATTTTTGCTATCATGAGAGATAAAGAAATAAAGAAAATTTCTCAATTAATTTTTCCTCAAGCAAAAAAAATTTTTCTAACAAAATTTCCTTATTATCGGGCAGCAGAGCCAAAAAATATATTTAAGATCTCCTCCACTTATAAAGAAAAAATTGTTATTGAAGAAAATCCAGAAAAAGCATTAAAAAAAGCTAAAAATTTAGCTAAGAAGAATGATGTCATTCTTATCACAGGTTCTTTATTCTTAATTGGAGAGATAAAAAAAGTTTTAAATTTTCGTTAACTTGACTTAAATGTTTATTTTGTTATAATTCAATAAACTTTGGTGTTAAATTTTGGAGGTAAAAATGAAATTAAAATATTTCTTAATCTTCCTTCTAATGATATCTTTACTCTCCTTTGCTCAAGAAGAACAGAAAAAAATACTTCAAATCGAAAAAGCTGAAATTTTCAAGGAAATATACCCCCTAATACAGGAAAATGACCTTTATTGCTCCTTTTTTATAACAAAAAAAACAAAATTTGAAATAAGGATTATAGGCTCAGAAACTCAAAATGAAAAAATACAGATGAGTGATGGAGATATTTTCTATATTAATAAAGGGAAAAGAGATGGAATAAAAGTAGGTGATAAATTCATTATTTTAGAAGTGGGAAGGACTATTACTCATCCAAGAAAATGGAAAAGATTCGGAAAAATCGTATTTAGAAGAGGAATTGCGAAAGTAACCTGCCTTGAGGAGAAAAAGGCATGCGTGGAAATCTTAAGAGCGTGCAGTTCAGTAAAGGTTAAAAAAAGTTATCTTATTCCATTTGAGGAAAAGGAAGGATTAATGGGGAAAAATTTAGGATACGACATATGCGATTTAAAAGAAAAAGAGCTGAAAGGAACAATAATTTATGTGCAGAATGACTTTGTAGAAGCTGGTAAAAATCATTGGGTAAGCATTGATTTAGGAAGTAAAGATGGAATCTTTATTGGACTTCAAATGATAATTTATAGATATGTCAAGAAAAATCTTCCAAGAAAAGTAATAGGGAATCTAATTATTATAGACACACAGCCCGAAACTTCTACTGGAAAAATTCTTTCCTGTAGAGATGCCATATATGTGGGTGATGAGGTAGAGCCTGTAATACCTTTAAAAAGAAAATAAATTATCCTCCTCCATAATTCTTATTAAAATTTAATCTGAAGGATTTTCCTGTCTATACATTATTTGATAACTAAAATATAAATTTGTTATCATTTATTAATGGTTGAAAGGAATCAAATTGCTATAGAGATAGAAAATTTACATAAAACTTTCAAAAGGGGAATTTTTCGTCCTCAATTTACCCATGCTTTAAAAGGAATAAATTTAAAAATTCAGAAAAAAAGCCCACTATTATTCTAACAACTCATTACATGGCTGAAGCAGA
>CAZWBN010000025.1:0-16175 GCA_964632095.1 uncultured Clostridia bacterium
GTTTTAAAAAATTGAAAAAAGGAATTTACTATGTTATAAAAGAAACTATGAGAAAACTTATATATATTTTCACATTTCTTTTGTTAAGTGCATTATTCGTTTTTTCACAGAAAAGAGTTGAAAAAATTGAAATCTTAGGAAACGACAGAGTTTCTTCAGAAACTATCCTCTATTATTTAACTGTTAAGGAAGGAGATTATTTTGACCCTTCAAGGCTGAGACAAGATTTTAGAATCCTTTGGTCTACAGGCTTCTTTTCTTATATAAAGATGGAAGAAGAAGATGGAACAAATGGAAAAATAATTAAAATAATAGTAAAAGAAAATCCAATTATTAAAGCAGTTAATTATAAAGGAGGAAAAAAGGTAAAGGAAGATGATATAATTGAAAAACTTAAAGAAGAAGATGTTTCTCTTTTGCCCTATTCTTATTACAATCCTGTAAAGATTAAAAAAGTTGAGAAAGTAATTAAAGATTTAATGATGGAAAAAGGTCTTCCTTATGGGAAAGTAAAAACAGAAGTAAAAAAGATTGGTAAAAATGAAGTTGAAGTGAATTTTATTATTGATGAAGGTCCAAAAATAAGAGTAGCAAGTATTGAATTTGAAGGTCTTAAAGGAATCCTCCCCTCTGAGTTAATACGGGCAATGAAAGAAATTAGTCCTCATAGTCCACTCTCCTGGGTTATGAAGAAAGATGTTTTTACCCAAAGCAAACTTGAAAAAGGTTTAGAAAATCTAAAGAAAAAACTTAAAGAACTTGGATATATGGAAGCAGAAGTTGGTGAACCTAAAATTATTGAAGTTGAAAAGAGAACCTTTTATCTTAAAAAACAGAAAATGATGAAAATTGTTATCCCTATTAAAAGAGGACCTCGCTACAGGCTGGGCAAAATAAATTTTGAAGGGAATAAGGCTTTACCTTCTAAAGTTTTGAGAAAGTTTATTAAACTTAAGCAAGGTGATTTTTATAGCACAAAAGCTGTGGAGGAGGGAATAGAAGAAATAAGAAAGGTTTATCTTTATCAGGGTTACTTTTATTTTCAAATTTTTCCAGTAGAAAATCTTAATCCAAAGGATAGAATAGTCGATTTGACCCTTGCAATTAGAGAAAATGAAATTTGCTATCTTGGAAAATTAGAATTCAAAGGAAATACTTATACAAAAGATAAAGTTCTAAGAAGAGAATTTCTATTGAGAGAAGGGGATAGGTTTAGCACTCTATTATTTGAAAATTCCCTGAGAAGAATGAAACAGCTTGGTTTAGTAGATATTGAAAAAATGCCGGATGTAAAACCTGAACCTGATGATTATACTAAAATAGATGTTACAGTATATGTCAAAGAATTGCAGAGACAGAATATCCAGTTTTCAGCCGGATATAGTGGTTATGAAGGAACATTTGTATCATTATCCTATTCTACTGTTAATTTCTTGGGAACAGGTGAATCTTTTGAAATTATGCTATTAACAGGTGGAAGAACCCGTAATTATTCATTCAGTTTCACAGAACCTTATTTTCTTGATTATCCAATCTCCCTTGGAGGAAGTATTTACGATAGATGGATAAATTTGCCCTTTCTCTATAATAGAAAAAGCAGAGGGTTCAGTTTCTTTAGTGGTGCAAGGATAAAGGGTTTCTGGAGAACAAATATTTCTTATGGATATGAAAGGGTAAGAATAAGTGATATAAATGAAAATTTACCTTGGTTTTATGACCCATTTTATGCATATTATGCTCTTACTGAAAGAACTGTAAGTAGTTTAACATGGACTCTTTATCGTTCTACTGTGGATAGTCCCCTTGACCCAACAAGAGGAACCCTTTATTTAGTTTCAGCAAGATTAGGAGGAACTTTTCTTGGTGGAGATATAAGTTTAATAAATCCTCGGGTTGAATGGACCTGGTATCAACCTTTGAGAAGACATGTTATTGGTTTTCATATAGAATTTCAATATGTAAAACCTCTCGAAGGTCAAGTTCTTCCTTTCTGGGAAAAATTTTATTTAGGAGGAGAAAGGTCAATTAGAGGATTTGAAATTTATTCAATTGGACCAAGAAATGAAAGAGGAGCAAATATTGGAGGAAATAAAACTTTAGTTTTCAATGCTGAGTATAAAATACCCATAGGCGGACCTCTTCAATTAATTCTTTTCTATGATGTTGGAAATGCCTATGGAATAGATGAAAAAATTAGTCTTTCAAATGTTTATTCTTCTACTGGAATTGAAGCAAGGATTTTTGTCCCGGCATTGAGAGTTCCTTTTAGATTAATTTTTGCATATAATCCAAGAACTATAAGACCCGAAGATTCCCATTTTGCGGTTAGATTCGGTGTTGGAACAACTTTTTAAGGAGGTTAAAGTATGAAAAAGATAAGTAAAATTCTTGTAATTTTTAGTTCCTTTTTTATCATTTTCACTTTCCTCAATGCACAACAGACTGTCAAAATAGGTGTTGTTGACTCACAAAAAATTCTTTTAGAATCAAATAGAGGAAAAGAAGTTTTAGCCCAGCTTGATAAAAAAACAAAAGAATGGCAGAAAAAACTGGAGAATCTGGATAAAGAAATCCAACAACTCGAAAATAAAATTTCCACCCAGAGAATGGCTTTAGACGCTGATACCCTTGCAAAACTTGGAGAGGACTTACAGAATAAAAGAACACAAAGACAGAGAATGTGGGAAGATTCACAGAGAGATATTAGTTCCTTAAGAAGCAAATTATTTATGAAAATGAGAGATGAAATAGTTCCAATTATCCAGCAGTTTGGGAAGGAAAAGGGCTATACTTTAATAGTCGACCTTGGGGATTCAGGAGCAATTTATTGGGATTCGACTACTGATATTACAGATGAAATAATAAAAAGATACAATCAAAAATATCCGAAAAAAACACCTGCAAAGAAGTAAAATGGATATAGAAAAAATCTTAAATCTTTTACCTCACCGGTATCCATTTCTTTTAGTGGATAGAATAATTGAGATTGAAGAGGGAAAAAGGATAGTTGGCATTAAAAATGTAACTATTAATGAAGCTTTCTTTCAAGGTCATTTTCCAAAAAAACCAGTCATGCCAGGAGTATTGATTCTTGAAGCAATGGCACAGACAGGTGCTCTTTTATTGATAGGTTCTATACCAGAGAGAGAAAAGAAATTAATTTATTTAACAGGCATTGAAAAGGCAAGATTTAAAAAGCCGGTTGTTCCTGGTGACCAGTTGAAAATGGAATTAACTTTGTTAAATTTAAAAGATAGATTTTGTAGAATGGGAGGAAAAGCTTTTGTGAATGACAATCTGGTAGCTCAGGCTGAAATTTTAGCAGCCCTTGTAGAATTAAAGAAAGATGAAAAAAAATGAAGTTTTTATTGATGAGAGGGCTTTTGTCCATCCAGATGCTGAACTTGATAGTGGAGTAGAAATAGGTCCCTTCTGTGTAATAGATAAAAATGTAAAAATAGGGAAGGGGAGTAGACTTAGTGCAAACATTTTTATCACAGGTAATACCGAAATAGGTGAAAATTGTTATTTTGCTCCCTTTTCCTCAATTGGAGCAGAACCTCAAGACTTAACTTACAGAGGAGAGGAAACTAAAGTCAAAATAGGGAATAACAATATTTTTCGAGAATTCATCACTGTGCATCGTGGAACAGTGAAAGGAGGAGGAATAACATCAATTGGGAATAATAATTATTTTATGGCATATACTCATATAGCTCATGATTGTAAGGTAGGGAATGAAACAATTTTTATAAATGGTGCAACTCTTGGGGGACATGTTAAAGTGGATGATTTTGCCACAATTGGAGCTTTTAGCGGAGTTCACCAATTCTGTAGAGTTGGAAAATATGCCTTCATCGGGGGATATTCAATAATTACACAAGATGTAATTCCCTTTGCAAGGGTGGCTGGTGGTAGACCACCACTCATTTTCGGCGTAAATGTAATTGGATTAAGAAGAAAAGGTTTTTCTAATGAAAAAATAAAAATTCTAAAAGATGTTTTTAAAATAATTTTCTGGTCTGATATGAATACCTCACAAGCTATTGAGAAAATTCAAAAAGAATTTGACCCTGTCCCAGAAATTGAAGAAATTATAAATTTTATTAAATCCTCTAAAAGAGGAATAATTAAAAAAAGAGCTGAAGCATGGGATGTAGAATTGGTATAATAGCTGGAAAAGGAAAAATAACAGAAATTTCAGTTCAAGAAGCGAAGAGATTAGGTTTCTTCACCGCAGTTGCAGGGATAAAAGATTTTACAAGTTCAAAACTTGAAAAAATGGCTGATGAATTTATTTGGATAGAGCCAGAAGAATTTGAGAATTTAATTATTTTTTTCAAGTCTCATAGAATAAAGGATTTAATTTTAATCGGAAAAATAGACTATTCTGTAATTTATAGATTACAAAGTAAAAACAGAATAGCTTTGAATTTAATAAATAGATTAGATGATGGAAAACCTTCTTCTTTATTTTTATTATTGAATAATTATTTGAAAAATCTCGGCTTTAAAATTAAAAGTGTTAAATTGCTTTTAAGGGATTATTTTCCTGAAGAGAAAATTTTTACAGATAAAATGCCTCCTAAGGAAGTAATTGAGGATATTATTTTTGGCTGGAGAATTGCAAAGAAAATAGCATCTTTAGATATTGGACAAACAATTGTTGTAAAAGAAAAAGCTGTTGTTGCAGTTGAAGGAATGGAGGGAACTGATGAAACAATTCTTAGGGCAGGAAAATTAGCAGGAGAGGGAACAGTTGTGATAAAGGTGGGAAGACCTCGTCAGGATATGCGATTTGATGTGCCTGTTGTAGGTTTATCTACTGTTAAAAAAATAGCTCAGATAAAGGGAAAATGTCTTTGTATTGAAGCTGGAAAGACCATTTTTCTCGACCAGAATAGAGTTATCTCATATGCAAACAATAATGATATTTGTATTATTGCTCTTAAGCAGAAATCAGATTTATTAGGAGAGGAAGTTTGAGAGACAGGGTGAAAATAGCAGTTATTGGGGTAGGGTATCTTGGAACCCAGCATACAAGAATACTCTCATATCTTGAAAACGCTGAATTAGTTGGTGTTGTTGATATAGATTATGATAAAGCAATGCAAATAGGTAACAGGCATGGAGTAAAATATTTTAGGGATTATAGGGAAGTAATTGATTTAATTGATGCTGCTGTTGTTGCAACTCCTACCTCTGAACATTATTCAATAGCAAAGGATTTAATTATGCAAGGTAAAGCAGTTCTTGTTGAAAAACCAATAACCGAAACTGTTGAACAGGGAGAAAAATTAGTCAAAATTGCAAAAGAGAAAAATATAATTCTTCAGGTTGGGCATCTTGAAAGATTCAATCCCGCAGTTGAGGAACTGGAAAAAGTAGTAACTGAACCAAAGTTTATCGAAGTTCAAAGATTAGGGTCTTTCTCTGCACGTTCCTTAGATATTGATGTTATACTTGATTTAATGATTCATGATTTGGATATAATTTTAGCTTTAGTTAAAGATGAAGTTAAGATAATTAAAGCAACAGGAACACATGTTCTAACAGATAAAATTGATATTGCAAATGCTCGTTTAGAATTTAAATCAGGATGCGTTGCTAACATTACAGCAAGTCGAGTTCATCACGGAAAAATTCGTAAATTGCGTGTTTTCCAGCCAAATGTTTACTTTTCTGTGGATTATATAGACCAGGAAGTAAAAGTCTTTTCCCTTGATGGAGAAAAAATAAATACTCAGACTTTAAGGGTAAAAAAAGAAGAACCATTGAAAAAGGAATTGGAAAATTTTCTCCAGGGAGTAATCGGAAAGAAAAAGATAAAGGTTACAGGAGAAGAAGGGCTTACTGCTTTGAGGTTGGCTTATCAGGTATTGAAAGAGGCTCAATCTGAAAAATAATTTATATGATAGATGAATTTCTTTCCTCTCAGCTCAAATTAAAAATTTTTCCAGGGGCGTGTTATCTCATTGCAAAAGGGGATAGAATATATAGAAAAAATTGCCTCGGTTTTTCTATTATTGAGCCCATTAAAATTAAAACGGATATAAATACAATTTACGATTTAGCCTCCCTTACAAAACCATTGGTAACAGGTTCTCTTTATGGACTATTTTTCCAAAATAAAATCATTAAACCAGATGATAAATTGAATAAATTCTATTCAAAAATTTCAGAGGAGAAAAAATCAATTAAAATCATTGATTTACTCACTCATCAAAGTGGATTCCCGGCATGGTATCCTCTGTACCTTGAGGGAAAAGATAGAGATGAAATAATAAATTTTATTCTTAAAAAATTGCCTCTTGAAGCAAAGCCAGAAAAGAAAGTGATTTATAGCTGTATTGGTTATATTTTATTGGGAGATATTTTGGAAAAAACTTCGGGTAAAGGTTTAAATGAATTAGCAAAAGAATTCTTATTTGAACCTTTGAAGCTTAAAAACACCTATTTTAATCCTCCAGTTAATGTAAAAAATCAAGTTGCTGCTACAGAGAAAGGGAATATCTATGAAAAAGAAAAATGTGGGGAAAAAGGAAAAAATTATGATGGCTGGCGCAAGGATATTATATGGGGTGAAGTCCATGACCATAACTGTTACATTCTGAATGGTGTTGCAGGAAATTCTGGCTTATTTTCTAATATTGAAAATTTACATTACTTGGCTCTTCAATTTTTAAAAGATTACAGTATTTTATTTAAACCAGAAACAATAGACCTCTTTTATACAAATTATACTCCATATTCAACAGAGTATAGGTCAATAGGATGGAAACTTGCCAGCTCCCAGAACTCATCTGCTGGTAATAGCTTTTCTTCACAATCAATAGGTCATACTGGTTTTACAGGAACAAGCCTCTGGATAGACCCAACAAGGGAAAATATTTTTATTTTTTTAACCAATCGTATTCATCCCAAGTATAAAGAGATAGATTTCAATCAAATCAGAAAAAAATTTCATAACTTAGCCTTGAAAGAATTAATTTAAATTTTTAAAAAGTGAAACTCTTATAAGGATAAAAATTACGAGCTATTTTGTAAGCTGTTCTTCTTATAAGTTCCCGTTCTATCTCATAAGGGCTCATATCAAGCACAGGAACTTCTTCATCTTCATAATAATAGTCATATTGATAGATAGTGGTTACCTCTCTATCAGCAAATAAAACATTTCCTGTTTTAACATCTATTACTCTAAAAGTCACTGAAATAGCTGATTCTTGTTCAATCTTGTATCTGTTTTTCTGCTCTTTTTTATCAAAATATGGGCCTCTTATTCTTGGAGTAGGAATTAAAAATTCTTCAATTCTTCCCATTAAAAGGGTGCTGACTTTCAAGTGTTCTCCTATTTTTGTAGGGTCAACAGTAATGAACATTGAGATATCAGTATTTCTTAAAGCTGAGTCAACTATTCCAAGGTCTAAAACTTCAAACTCAATTGGTCTCATAGTAAACTCAATCACAATTCCATCAGCTAATTTTCTCCCAATTTCAGCATAAGTGTAAGAGCCTGTAAAAGGTAAAACCGCTAATTTCTCGATTAAAGAGACATCAACTCTTGGGGGTATAATCACAGTTTTACAGTTGATTAAAATGAATAATAAGAAAATACATAAAAAGTAAATAAATCGTTTCATCGATTCTCTCCTTATTTAATTTCTTTACCTGTTGTGGTCATTGATAGTTTACCGTGTTTTACTCCTTTTGTGCTGATTAATTGCTCTGCCACTTTTTTTATTAAATCACTTTTTCCTCTACTTACGATAACTTCCAGGCAATTATGCTCATCCAAATGGATATGAGTGGATGAAATTATTAAATTATAATATTTATGTTGAATGTTTGTCAGTTTATCCGTTAGTTCCCTGATTTCATGGTCATAAACAAGACTTATTATACCAACTGTTTCCTCTCCTTTTTTCCATTCTTCTTTAACAAGGCGTTCTCTTATTAAATCTCTAATAGCTTCAGACCTGTTTTTATAGCCTATTTTATAAATCAAATCATCGAACCTTTTGATTAAATCAGAATCAATAGATATTCCAAATCTCACAAGTTCACCCATTTTCTTCCTCTTTAATGTTATTTTCAGATAAATTTATAATACTTTCTTTCTTCAATGTCAAAAAAATTTTGTTTTTTAATTTATTCAATATGTTTTTTAAATCTTAAAGAACTGAGGGTAATAGTTACTATTCCAAAAATTAATAAAATTAATACTTCAGACCATAGAACGGATAAATTATTGCCTTTTAAAAGAATTCCTCTTACTAATTTAACAAAATATCTAAGAGGATTGAGATAGGTTATATATTGAATTATTCGAGGCATATTTTCAATAGGAGAAAATATACCAGAAAGAAGCATTGCCGGCATAATAAAGAAAAATGCACTCATCAGTGCCTGTTGTTGAGTTCGGGAAACAGTAGAAATAAAAAGACCTATACTTAAAGTAGTAAGGATAAAAATAAAAGAAGCTACAAAAAGAAATAAGAGACTTCCTCTAATTGGAACATCAAATACTAATTTTCCTGCTGAAACAATAAGAATAATGTCGCAGAAGCCTATTATAACAAAAGGTATTGTTTTTCCTAAAATTAATTCCCAGGTTTTTATGGGAGAGACAATCAGTTGCTCAATTGTTCCTGCTTCTTTTTCCTTTGTTATTGCTAAGGAAGTTAAAAGCATTGTGGTGAGAAGTAAGATTAAACATATCACACCGGGCACCATATACACTGCACTTTTTAATTCAGGATTATACCAGATCCTTGGTGCAGGAATTATACTGCCAAATTTTCTATTTTCTGCATTTATTAAAATCTTTTTTGAGTATTCTCCTACTAATTTTGAGATATAGCTCATGATAATATTTGCAGAATTTGCGTCTGTGGCATCTATTATTACTTGCAAAGATGTTTTTTTCATCTTTTTTATATTTTTCCCAAATTCTGGGGGAATAATAATAAAGGCTTCAACCTCTCCTTTTTGTAATAGATGTTCAACATCATTGTAAGAAAATACCTGATAGGATAAATTAAAATATTCTGTTACTGAAAATTTGGCAATGAGCTCTCTGCTTTGCTGGGTCTTGTCAAAATCCAGGATTCCAATTGATATGTTCTTCACATCAATCGTAACAGCATATCCAAATAAAATTAATTGAACTATTGGTGCTATAAAGATAGGAACTAACATTCTTTTATCACGGAAAGTTTGAATAAATTCTTTTCTAACAATGTGAAAAATTGTATTAAATATTCTCATTCTAAACTTAACCTTAATTTTTTAGCACATGCAAAAATTATTATAATTCCAAATATAATTAATGCTAAGACCTCTCGCCATAGAAAAGAAAAACCTATTCCTTTAAGAAAAACTCCTCTTAAAATAGTTAAAAAGTATCTTGCAGGAATTAAATAGGTTATGAATTGAATGATTTTAGGCATGCTGGAAATAGGAAAAATGAATCCAGAGAGAAGGAATGCAGGTAGGAAAGTAAAAATAATTGAAAACATAAAAGCAAGTTGTTGAGATTTTGTAATTGTGGATATAAAAAGCCCAATTCCTAAACCAGTAATTAAAAATATTCCTGAAATAATAAAAAGAAAAAATATATTTCCTTTAAGGGGAACTTCAAATAATAGAAATCCAATAAGAATTATAATAGAGATTTGAAACATGCCAAGAAAAAAGTAGGGGATGAGCTTACCTATTATAATTTCTATAGGTTTTGTTGGAGTAATAATTAATTGTTCCATGGTTCCAGTTTCCCATTCTCTTGCAATTGTCAAGGAGGTTAATAATACTGTAAAAATCATCATTACTACTGCAATCAGTCCTGGAACTATAAAAAACGGACTTTTTAGACCTGGGTTGAACCAGAATCTTTCTTGAATATCTATTAAAGGTAATTCCTTAAAAAGGATGTTTCCTTCTTTATTAAGAAATTTTTCTAAAAGATTAAATGAAAAATTATTGATTATTTTTGATATATAGCCCAGTGCAATTAAAGCAGTATTGTTGTCACTTCCATCTACTAAAATTTGAAGAGAAGTATTTTTCCCTTTAAAAATATCACGGGAAAAATGGTCTGGAATTATTAACATTAATTTAACTTTTCCTTCACCCAGAAATTTTTCTAAATTGACATAATGCTTTGAAATAAAAGATAAATGGAAATATTCACTTGAGTTTATTATAGAAATTAAATTTCTACTTAAAGGGCTATTATCTTGGTCTATTATTCCTATGGGAATATGTCTTATATCAAAAGTAATTGCATAACCAAAAAGAATTAGTAATATGATTGGTAAAAATATTGCTAAATAAAGGCTTCTTGGGTCTCTAATTATATGAATAAATTCTTTTCTGATAATAGGAAAGATTCTGCTTTTCATTTTTCTTTTTCAATAGCTGATATAAAGACTTCCTCTAAAGTTGACTTTTCTGATTTTGTAAACTCTTTTTTCAAATCTTTGGGAGAGCCCATAGCTATTATTTTTCCTGAATAAATAATTGCAATCCTGTGGCATCTTTCCACTTCATCCATATAATGGGAAGTAACGAAAACTGTGGTTCCTTTTTCTGATAGATTATAAATTAAATCCCAGAAATCCCTGCGTGAAATGGGGTCCACACTGGCTGTGGGCTCATCTAAAAACAATATTTCTGGCTGATGAAGAATTGCACACCCTAATGATAGGCGTTGTTTCCATCCTCCTGAAAGTTCACGAGTTAAATAATTTTCTTTTCCAACAAGACCTGCCATTTTCAAGACCCATTTTTTTTGCTTCTCTATTACTGGAG
Organism: uncultured Clostridia bacterium; assembly: GCA_964632095.1. Classification (GTDB taxonomy): domain Bacteria; phylum Acidobacteriota; class Aminicenantia; order JdFR-78; family JdFR-78; genus JdFR-78. The sequence goes on from CAZWBN010000025.1 coordinate 10,810, forward strand.
AAGGTAATCCGTGAATTCCTCCGTAAAAATTTATATTTTCTTCTACAGTGAGGTCCTGGTATAGGGTGAATTTTTGAGACATATATCCGATTATCTTTTTTATTTCTTCGGGTTGAGTATTAATAGAATAACCACCTACCAATCCTTCTCCTGAGGTGGGCTTCATAATTCCGCACAGCATCCTGATAGTTGTAGATTTTCCAGCCCCATTTGGTCCTAAAAAGCCAAAAATTTCTCCTTTTGCCACTTTAAAGGAAATATTATTAACTGCAACAAAATCACCGAATTTTTTCGTTAAATTATACACTTCTATAGCAAACATTTTTATAAATTTTTTGTTTTCTGGATAAAAGAGAAAAAAACATCTTCAAAAGATGGAATGATTTTTCTGATGCTTTTGACATTAATTTTTTTACTCTCCAATCTGTTTTTTATTTTTTCAATTTCGCCTTTTCCAGCCTCAAAAACCAGATGAAGAGCCTCTCCATAGGGATATATATTTTTTAATTCTGGCCAGTCTTTTAACTTTGTTCTAATTTCTTTTTCTTCAGTGATAAGTTCTATAACTTCATTTTCCATTCCTTCAATTAATTTTTCAGGGTTTTCATAAGCTAATAATTGCCCTTCATGGATTAGACCCACTTTTTGGCATTTTTGAGCTTCATCCATATAGGGTGTGGTGAATAAAATTGTTACTCCCTGACTGTTTAACTGATAAAGTAATTCCCACAATTCTTTCCTTGAAATAGGGTCAACACCTGTTGTCGGTTCATCTAATAGAAGAATTTCAGGGGTATGAAAAAGACTGCAGGCTAAAACAAGTTTTTTCTGCATCCCTCCGGAAAGATTTCTTGCTAAAGTATTTCTAAAGGCTGTAAGTTGACTGAAATTTAATAATTCTTCCAGTTTTGTCTTGAATTTTTCACGGGGTATTTGATATAAATCAGCAAAGAATTTTAAGTTTTCGAGCACTGTTAAGTCTCCGTAAAGGCTGAAATGCTGGGGCATGTATCCAATTTTTTCTTTAATTTTGGACGGAAATTTTGCTACATCGATTTCTCTAAAAAACACTGAACCTGAAGTAGGTTTTAAAAGTCCAGCTAATAATCTCAATAATGTTGACTTCCCAGCACCATCAGGTCCAATTATACCAATAATTTCTCCTTCTTCAATTTCTAAATTAATATTATTGATAGCTGTAACCTGATTGAATCTTTTAATTAAATTTACAGTCTTTAAAATAATCACTTTTTATAACAACCGACTCACCGATTCACCGACAAAAATTTTCACATCCACTGGCATTCCTGGCTTCAGCTCTCTTTTAGGATTTTTTAAGTACGATTTAATCATGAATACCAATTTTAAGCGTTCTTCTTTGGTTTGGACTTCTTTTGGAACAAACTCTGCTTCATCAGATATATAATCCACTTTGCCTCTAAAAACTTTATTGGGATAGGAATCAGAATACACTTCAACCAGATTTCCTCTTTTTATCAAACCAATATACTTTTCAGGAATATATGCCTTAACATATGTTCTTTTCAAATCGAGTAAAGTGAAGAGGATTGTTCCTGGTAAAGCTAATTCTCCAGCCTCCACATGTTTAATTTCAACATAGCCATCTATTGGAGAACGAATTTCAGCATCTTTCAATTGACTCAGAAGAAATTTTTCTTTTGCCTTGAGATTTTTTATCTCTGCTTTAACCATATTAATTTCTTCTTTTTCTCTTCCTCTAAGAGCAAGATTATAATTTTCAAGTGCGCTTTCATATTTCTCTTTAGCAAGTTTCAATTCTAAATCCGCTTTTTCTTTCTGGTATTGAGATACTGCTCCCTTTTTAAGAAGTCTTGACATTCTTTCCTGATTTGTTTTAGCTAACATGTATGCTTTTTTAGCACTTTCTAATTGATTTTTGGCAATTGCAATAAGTTCTTTTTTGGTTCCTTTTTCAAAAAGCTTCAATTTCGAATTAGCCATTTCAATACTTGCTTTAATTTGGTCCAATTGGATTTGCATTTTTTCTGTATTAAGAAGGCAAAGCAAATCTCCTTTTTCAACTTTTTGTCCCTCTTTTACAAGGATTTCCTTTACCTCTGCTTGCAATTTTGACCTGATTTCAACTTTTATCGCTTCAATTATGCCTGAAACCTCTATTATTTTGATTTCTCTTTTATTTTTACAATTCAATATAAATACTTGGGCAAATATTAAACTTAAAATAATAAAACTCCAGAAAATATTTATTGATTTTTTCATTTTTCCTCCGTATCTTTAATTAAAGCTTTCTCGATGAATTTGATTAATTCTTCTTTTCTTTTTTCTAAATTTTTATCAGAAAGAGGATTGTCTTCCCAGATGAAGGAAAAAACCGGATGTGCAATAAAATAAAAAATAATTGAACCAATTAAAGTTGGGATTAAATTCTTATAATCAAAATCATAGAAATAGCCTTTTTGTTTACCTTCTTCAAAAACTTCTTTTCCTTTCTCATAAACTGGAAGCATTATTTCCTTTATTACTTCTATATGTTTTCTATGACTAAGAACACTCCTTAAAACCAAACGAGGAAGAAATCTATTTTTTGAAATAAAGTCTGTATATTCAGATATTAATAATTTAAATTTTTCAGGTGGGGTTAAATTCATCGAAAAAATGTCTAAAATTTTTGAAGCAATTTCATTAAAAAGTTTTCTCAGAATTTCAATATAAAGACCTTCCTTATTTTTAAAATAATAATGGATCATTGCTTTATTGACTTTAGCTCTGTCCGCAATTTCCTGCGTGGTTGTGGAATCAAATCCTTTTTCGGAGAATATTTCCTGTGCTACTTTAAGAATTCTTTCCCTTGTCATATTAACTAACCGTTTAGTTAACTTAACATCTTTGAAAAATTTTGTCAAGCAATTTTATTTTTATTCTTGATTTTTATAAATCAAATCAACTATAAACTAATAATAGACAAGATTGGAGGAAAAAGATGAAGAGATATTATAAAAAGTTTTTAGCTTGTTTAATCATCTATTTAGTATTTTTCAGTCACATTTTCCTTTATTCACAAACGAAAATATTTTTGGCGAGACACGGACAGACTAACTGGAATAGGGAAGGACGTATTCAGGGATGGACTGATACTGAACTAAATGAAATCGGCAAGAAGCAGGCTCAGACTCTTTTTAGTTATTTGAAACAGGAAAACATTAAGGTGATTTATACCAGCACTCTGAAAAGAACGATTCAAACTGCTGAGCCTTTTGCTAAGAGGACATCAATCCCTATTAGGAATATAAAGGAATTAAGAGAAATGAATATGGGAGTTCTTCAAGGGCATTTAAATTCTGAGCCAGAAGTGAGAAAGGAATTAAATTTAATGAAAAAGAATTTAAATTATAGAGTGTCTAATGGTGAGAGTTATATAGATTTTTACAGACGAGTTTCTGCTCTTATGGAAAGAATTTTGAAAAAACATAGAAATGAGACTATCCTAATTATAGGTCATAATGGAACAAATTCCATGATTCTTGCTTATCTTTTAAATATACCTTTAGAAAAAGCAATCAGAATTTATCAACCAAATAATTTAGTTTTTACAATATTTTTATTACCAGGACAAAAATCTCCCACTGTTATTTGGAAATATTTGAAATAAATGTGATATAATCCTAAAGATGTTGGATTTAAAGTTCATTAGAGAAAATAGAGAAATTATAAAGAAGATGCTCGAAAAAAGGGGAATAAGTTTACCTTTAGAAAAGTTTTACGAATTGGATGAAAATAGAAGAAATTTATTGAAAAGAATAGAGGAACTCAGAGCAAAAAGAAATAAAACATCAGATTTAATAGGAAAATTGAAAAGAGAGGGTAAAGACACTTCTGCCCTTATTGAAGAAATGAAGGAAATTTCTAAAACTATAAAATCTATGGAAGAAGATTTAGATAATATCGAGGAAAAACTTTTGAATTTTCTTCTTATAATCCCAAATATTCCTCATTCGTCAGTTCCAGTAGGTGAAGATTCAAAAGATAATCTTGAAATCAGGAAAGTAGGGGAGAAGCCAAAGTTTTCTTTTGAACCAAAGCCTCACTGGGAAATAGGTAAAAAACTCGAAATATTGGATTTTGAGAGAGCAGCAAAAATTGCTGGCTCAAGATTTCCTTTATATATGGGCGTGGGAGCAAAATTAGAAAGGGCTTTGATTAATTTTATGCTGGATATTCATACCAATGAAAAAGGATATATTGAAGTTCTTCCTCCATTTATAGCTAATAAAGAAAGTTTAATTGGCACAGGAAATTTACCAAAGTTTGAGTATGATTTGTTTAAATTGAGAGGATATGAATGGTATCTTATTCCTACCGCAGAAGTTCCATTAACAAATATTTTTCGCAATGAAATATTAAAGGAAGAAGAACTTCCAAAAAGATTTGTATCGTATACTCCCTGTTTTAGAAAAGAAGCGGGTTCTTATGGAAAAGATGTAAAAGGACTTATTCGTCAGCATCAGTTTAATAAAGTTGAACTAATGACCTTTTCTCTCCCTGAAAATTCTTATGAGGAACTGGAAAAATTAACTATGGATGCAGAGGAAATTCTTAAAAGACTTGGTTTACATTATAGAGTGGTTGTTTTGTGCACAGGAGATTTAGGCTTTGCCTCCGCTAAAACTTACGATTTAGAAGTTTGGATGCCCCATCGCAAAGATTATGTTGAAATTTCCTCCTGCAGTAATTTTGAAGATTTTCAGGCAAGAAGAACCAATATAAGATTTAAAAGAAAGAATAAATCAAAACCAGAATTTGTTCATACTTTAAATGGTTCAGGGCTTGCAATTGGTAGAACAGTTAGTGCAATACTGGAGAATTATCAGCAAGAAGATGGTTCTGTGATAATTCCTGAAGCTCTCAGACCTTATTTAGATGGTCTGGAGAAAATCGAGCCTCATTAAAAACTTGATAATTTTAGCCAAGATGATTAAAATTTTTAAAGAGGAGGGATGGCCGAGTGGCTTAAGGCGGCGGTCTTGAAAATCGCTTCCCGGGTAGATCCCGGGACGGGGGTTCGAATCCCTCTCCCTCCGCCACTTATATGGTAAATGGTCAATTGTCAATTGTTAATTGTTTAAGCATTGACTTTAAAGTTATAAATGTTAAAATAAAAAAGCATGGAGGAGAGGTGCTGGAGTGGCTGAACAGGGTCGCCTGCTAAGCGACTGTCCCGATGAAAGTCGGGACCGTGGGTTCGAATCCCACCCTCTCCGCCATTATATTTTTATAAAAATGTTTTTCCTTTAGCTTCCTATTTTTACAAATTGATTTATGGTGGAGGGTATGAATGTTTTTAATTAAAAAACTTTTTATTTTTT
>CAZWBN010000026.1:0-15811 GCA_964632095.1 uncultured Clostridia bacterium
AATTAATAACCAGAGTTCCTTTCTCTGTAAGTCTTCTTCTTATTTCATTTGCAACTTTTTGATTGGATCCTAATAATTCAGTTAAAGCAAGTATTTCTTTCTTTTTAGTCATCTTTCAAAATTAAATATCCTCTCTTTCGTTCCATTCAGACAGAATTTTCTTTATCTCCTCAATCACTCTGGGAATAGCTCTTTCAACTTCTACTGACAGTCCTTCTCCCAAATTATATATATTCTTTGCTTCAATAGCTATAATTTTTACTAGGGAGGGTATTTTCAGTCCCACTTTTTTTCCTAAGGAAAAAATCTGAGGGAAAGAAACATAATGAGGGGATGGTCCAGGTATATGGCGAAGATCCTTAATATCAAATGTTCTGATTTTACCAGATTTAGGATTTTCTTTTTTGATGGTGTCAATTATAATCAGTCTGTCATATCCAGTAATAATATCCAACAAAGCTAACCCTGAAACTGAGGTCTCAACTAAATCAACTCCCCTGAGCAAATTTTCTGCTTTTCTGCTTATTACTTCCTGCTTCAATTTTCTAATGATATAGATTCCTATTCCATCGTCACCAAACAAAATATTGCCTAATCCTAAGATTAATATTTTCATTACCCTAAATATTATCTTTAAAAGAAAAGAATAAAGCAAGTGATGATTTTAATTCAAACTGATTTCCCTTCTTCCTTGATTTTAGGTAAGAGAATAGTAAAAGTACTCCCTTCATTGAGCACACTTGAAACTTTTATAAACCCTTTATGAGCGTCGATAATCTTTTTCGCTATAGATAAACCAAGACCAGTGCCCTTAATCTGCCGAGTTTCCTCTCTTTTAACTCTATAAAATTGGTCAAAGATAAAAGGAAGGTCTTTTTTAGGAATTCCTATTCCTGTATCTGAAACTTCTACAACTAAATAATCTCCTTCCTCTTTTATCCTAATTTTAAGTTTACCTCCAGGTCGGTTATAAATTATACCATTACTAATAATATTGGTAAACGCTTGTTCTAAAGTTTCTTTATCACCTAGAATCGTTGGAAGATCATCGGAAGACTTAATCTCTAACGAAATCTGCTTCTCTTTTGCCAATGGCTGCATAAAATTAACAATGTCAGATAACAAGGAAGTCAAATTTAAAGGTTTAAATTTCTCAACTAATTGATCCTTATCAACACGAGCCATACTTAACCAGTCATCAATTAATCTTAAAAGCCCATATAGTTTATCCCTGGCTCGTTCTATCATTTCCTTTTGTTTTGGTGCCACCTCACCAGTTAAACCAGCTAAGATAACTTCAAAATATTGCTGAATGGCAGTTAAAGGACTTCGAAGTTGATGTGAAACCATAGTGATGAAATTCTCTTCTATTCTTCTTTTTTCTTCTCGGAAAAAGGCAGCTTCTTGAATTAGTTTTCTTCTTTCCAAGCCTCTTTTAATGATAATTCGCAATTCATCAGGAGTAAAAGGTTTGGGCAGAAAATCAAATGCTCCTTTTTTCATAGCTTCTACTGCAGATTCCACAGTAGCATAACCTGTAATGACTATGGGAATAATATTGGGATCAATCTCGGGTATTTTTTCCAGAACTTCCATTCCGCTTATGCCTGGCATTTTAAGGTCAATAAGAACTATATCAGGTTTTATTTCCTTTATTTTCTTCAGCCCGATATTTCCATCTTCGGCTGTTTCTGTTCGATAGCCATCTTTTGTCAATATCTGATGACAGGCATCTCGCATTGATTCTTCATCATCAATGACTAAAATAACACCCTTTTCTTTCATTTATTCACTCCTACGATAAATTTATGTTAATAAATTTATATGTTTGATATGATAAAAGGGATGAGGGAGGAAAACTCCATTTCACCTGGGTATTTGAACCCTCTAAGGAGTTTGTTATCTGCCTCCTCAAATCCTCATAGGTTAATTGGGCCTGAGAACCCTTGTCACTATGGAGGATGAATTGGGAGGCTTCCCCTGCCTCATAAAATCTCACAAAGGGGGTTCCACCATGTTCTCCCTCTTTTGTGGTATCGATGTCTCTAAAAACTCTTTTCATGCTACTTTGATTAATAGAAGAGAAAGAAAAACTTCTTGCCCTATCTCTGAAATTCTCAAAGCCGCAAGGAACTCTATTGGAATAATATCCTCCACCTATGAGGAAATCCTTAAAAATAAAATCCGAAGACTCTTCGTTTTGCAAAAAGAACTTAAGAGGATTGAGCACATCTTCATCGAAAAATGTAAAACCTGTCATCCCAACGAGATTGAAATCCTTAAATCTATCAGAGGACTCAAAGAGGTAACCTCCTGCCATTTTATTGCTGAAATCGGGAATATAAAACGATTCTCCTCCGCCAAGAAGCTCATTGCTTACGCTGGAGTTGATCCATCGGTTCATGAGTCTGGAGAATTTAGAGGAAAAGGGAGAATAGCGAAAAGAGGAAATAGAAACCTTAGATGAGTGCTCTACCTTATGGCTGTCTCTGTTGTAAGAGTAAATGAAGTGTTTAGAGAATATTTTCTTAAAAAGAGAGCTCAAGGAAAGTTTTATAAACAGACTATTATGGCTGTAATCCATAAGCTTCCCCGAATTATTCATGTTCTGCTTAATCGCCAGATTCTCTTTAACTTTCGTCATAATTCTTTATAGTTGACTCCTTATGCAATCTCTCATCTAAGGTTCCATTGGGAAACATCCAATCTGGATGCACTTCACCTTTTTCCTCCATCTGATAACGAATACAGCTTTCCCGGTCTCCCTTACAGTACAATTCTATCCATTTTTTATCTAACTTTCCTTCCTCATAAAATCTCTTCATTGGACATACCGGATACCATTCACAATCTCTAAGTAACACTCGCAATTTTCTGTAAGTTTTTATTAAATCTTGCTTAAACTCAGGATTATAAAGAAGACTTGCAGGATGAGGCAAAGGTAGTATCTTTTTATCTTTTGTTAAAAAAAGCCTACCACAAATTGAAAAAAAATCTGCTTTTGTAGGTAATAAAATACCATATTTTTGAAAAATGTAACGAGTGACATGACCTAAGGGGACCAATATCTTTAGATTTATCAATTTAATCTCTTCATCTATGTAATAACTACAGGCTTTAATTTCATCCTGCTTGGGTTTTCTGTATTTTGGAAACATACATTTAATTAGATTTGTCATATAAATTTCCTCCCTTTTAATTCCTGCTGTGCCCGGTAATTCGTCTAATACTTTCCCTGAAGGATCAATAAACATCCTTGCTTCTTTATCCTCTTTTTCTCCTGGTGCTTGAGCAATTAACATAATTTTGGCATTCAAATTTCCCTCTCCGCAGGTGACATTCATTCTGGTTTCAGATAGCCCGCATCTCTTACATCCCTTTATCCTTTTGTTCAATTCATCAATTTCCATATTCCATGCATCTTAAATTTTACACTTCGTCTAAGGTTTCATTCCTCGCTTTTTTTAATAAAACCCTCACGCATTAATAAGCTTACTTCTTCTCTCGCACGCTTTATTTTTTCCTCTGCAGATTTTCTTAACTCTTCTTCAGTAAGTTTTCTCCTCGCTACCCCTTCTTTTATTGCTTGCATACCACATGCTACCGCTTCATTAATATAAACTTCCCATTCATCCATTGTTGGTATAATATAGTCCTCATTAATACCTTTCTTTTCTGCACTCTCTGCAAGTGATTTAGCCGCAGCCACACACATAGTATCTGTCACTGTTTTCGCCCAGACATCTAACACACCACGGAATATTGCAGGGAAACCAAGTGAATTATTTATTTGATTTGGAAAATCTGACCTGCCAGTTGCTACTATTTTTGCACCTGCTTCCTTTGCTTCCCATGGCCATATTTCAGGAATTGGATTGGCACACGCGAAGACAATGGAATCCTTTGCCATATTCTTTATCCACTCTGGTTTTATAGTTCCTGGACCTGGTTTTGACGCAGCAATGCAAACATCTGCCCCTTTTAATGCCTCAGCTACACCCCCCACAACATTATCACCATTTGTAATTTGACATAATTCCCATTTTTCTTTATATCTTTCAGGAAGGTCCGTTCTACCTTTATGGAGTGTACCTTTTGAATCACATAATATCATATTCTCTCCAGGTAAACCGGCTCTCATAAGCACCCACGCTGCCCTTATATTAGATGCACCAGCGCCTACAAGCACAACTTTAACCTTCTTTATATCTTTGCCCACAATTTTCAAAGCATTCATAAGCCCTGCAAGTATAACTGTTGCCGTACCCTGTTGATCATCATGCCATACCGGTATTTGCATCTCACTTCGCAATTTCTCAAGAATATAGAAACACTTTGGTTGTGCAATATCTTCAAGATTTATCCCGCCGAAGGTTGGTTCAAGTGCTTTCACTATTTCACAGAATTTTTCCGGATTTTTCTCACGCAAACAAATTGGAAATGCATCCACTCCACCAAGATATTTAAATAAAAGTGCTTTACCTTCCATTACAGGCAAACCAGCTTCTGGACCAATATCACCCAATCCAAGAATCCGTGTGCCATCCGAAACTATTGCCACAAAGTTTGCCTTATTTGTATGTTCAAACACCTTTTCAGGATGTTCCTTTATCTCTTTGCACGGTTCTGCAACCCCCGGAGTATACCAAATAGCAAAATCATCATAACTTCTCACAGGTGCCTTTAGTATCACCTCGATTTTGCCCTGATAGAAAGGATGTAATCTCATAGCATCTTCGCCTGGCTTTTTCGCCTTGGTAAGAAGTTCATTTACACCAACTTTTTTCATCTTACACCTCCTAGATAAAAATGTAGTATTTAAATTTTTCAAAATATTTGATAAAAGAGAGACCAGGAGGGCGAGACTCCATGTTACCTGAGTTTTTAGACTCACAAAGGAGTCTGTCCTCTGCTCTCCCGGTCTCATATTGGTTGATTGAGCTTGTAAGGCTCACCTCAGCCAGGAGGTTGAGAGGGAGAGCAATGCCCTCTAAACCATCCATGGAGGTGTTACCATGATTAACTATTTCTGTGGTATCGATATTTCTAAAGATTCCTTTTCCACTGCTCTCTCTTCTCGCTCTTCCATCCTTTCCTCTTCCTCTTTCCCTATGAACCTTCAAGGTTTTATCAATTTTGAAAAATCTATCTCTGTAATTCATCCTTTTTGGGAAATAAAAGGACAATACAAAATCTCTAAAAAAAGAAGCTCTCATGCAAGAAGAATCGTCTGGATTATGGCAGATTGTGTAAGAAAATATTCCTCTTACTTCGGGAATTATTACAATAAAAAAAGAACTGAAGGAAAAACCTACAAAGAGGCAGTTACCGCTACTTCTACAAAGCTCCTTAGAACAATATATGCTCTTCTCACTCAAAACAGGCTCTTCACTGAAGTCCCTTTTATTCATCATTCTATATAGTTGACTCCATATATCTAAAATCCCAATCCACAATTATCCAATTTCTATTATTAAACAGCTACTCTGTCTCTTTCTTTAGTTTCAGGAAGAGTTGATGGTAGAGTTTCAACAAGGACAATCGTCTCCATAATCTCAGCTTCGGTCATGATTTTTGAAAATTGTTTTCTCTTTTCAATCCTTTTAGGTAACCCCAGCTAATAGGTCCTTTGCACCACAATCTATAAGCAAAGGGAAGTATAGCAATTAATTTTAGAGGGTTTGTCTTGAGGTAACATATTAAAAGTAGTCCTAATTCGTAACTTTTTCCAAAAAGGCTTGTTACTGAAACAAATGATTTAGATAGAACATAAACAGGAAATTTCTTAGGAAACATATCCTTTTCCATAGCCATTCGTTTCAGAGCGTATAAAATATCTCTCACTTTTATACCCAGAGGAACAGCGGACAGTGCAGGCATAGCAGGAGACACAAATCCAAATGGTGTGGCTCCTGAGTCACCTACACGGAAAAGAGCAATAATTTCTCGAGGGAAATATCCATGGTATAGCTTACAGGACAAGAACCAGTACATGAACCGCATTAAATACACTCTTTAATTTTTTCTCCTCCTGGAATGTTTGATACTTGATAGAGAAATGTTACTCTAAGTTCCCTTTCCTTCTTACCCAAAACTCCACGTTCTTTTGATAAATTAAGTGCCCTAACTCCTCCTCTCAATATAAAATCTCCATTTCCAAATAATTACCAATTGATAATTCTCAATTGGTTATTTTCCTTTTTCTACTTGCTTCTTGCTTTTTTCCTATTTTTTAGCAATTTTTCAATTCGAGCTATTAGGTCATCTGACTGTATTGGTTTATCAATATAGTCATCTGGTCCCATAAGACCTTGCTCCTTGGCATTGAAAGCAAATCGAGACCCTGTCTTTTCTTTTACTGCAGAGACAAAAATAATAGGAGTATCCTTAAATTCTTTGAATTCCTTGGAAGTTTTGATTGCGTGGCACATAGAAAAACCATCAAATAAACTATCCATCATAATATCAAGAAGAATAAGGTCAGGTTTCTCGGAAAAGAGCTTTTCCTCCCCTTCTTTAGGATTAGAAGCTGTTACAACCTCATAAAGAGCTGAGCGTAGAATCATAGAAACTGCATCTAAAAAATCAGGGTCATCGTCGATTACCAGTATTTTTCCTTTAGAATATGCTTTTCTCATTTTATTCACCTCTTTTTTTAAAATTAATTAACATATTGATAATAATAAAAATATTTGTTATCTTTAGTCTCTAACACTTCCTTTAAGGAGAAAATGTAATGAAAAAAACAACTTAGTTTTGCTAATTGGATTATATCCAACTTTCTCAGGAAATGAAACTCTTTAGAGCAACTAAGAGATTTAAGAAAATTTATAAAAAACGCCAGTGTGATGAAAGATTCTTCTCTCTCCTTAAAGAAAGATTCTCCCTCGAGCATAAACTTAAAATATTTCCATTCCCCTAAACCTCTCATTTTTGAATATCCTTTTTATCTTTAAATAAACTGTTAATAACTAACTTTAGTTCATCATTTCCAAAAGATTTTATAAAGTAATAAAATATATCTTGCTTTCTAACTTTAACTTCTAATCTCTTAGTATTTTTATTTGTAGTCATGATTATTTTTACTTTTGGGTCTATATTTTTTAATATAGAAACTGCTTCATATCCTTTTATTTCTGGTAAATTAACATCCATAATAACGCAATGAAATGATGTTTGTACAATTTTGTGGATAGCCTCTGTCAAACATTTGCTCGTTTCTATATAATACCCTTCGTTTCTCAAAATGGCTGAAAAAGAGCTTCTAAATTTTGGATCAGGGTCAATAATTAAAATTCTTTTCTCTTCCATCTCTAACTTATTGTTTAATTAATTTTTTAAATAATTAATAATTTCCTTAATAGCGCTTCTAACAGGCGGAGAAATTTCCTTTTTCTTTTCAATTGAACCAGGTTGAATGGCGAGTAGAAAAGAATTTTTAATATGCTCATATGTAAATTGACTTGATAAAAAAGGAGATAATCGATGACTTAAAACAGAATTCAAAAGAACATAATGAAGAGGAATAATTGTTATTTTCCCTGGACTTCCTCCAAAGTCCACTGCATCCAAGTAGATGATACACCAATTAGATTTTGATTTAAGAAAAATCTTGCTTTTTTCTTTATTGTCTCCTAATAGGACATTTTTCATGCCACATTTTTTAAGTTGAAGTGCAAGCTCTATGCCAGCTCCATCATCACCCCTTTCAGGATTTCCAAGCCCAATATAAATTATATTGTTTTTCTTTTTTAATAAAGCCAATTTTCTCCTCCAGTCATGCTCTAAAGCTTTTTTCACTTTAACTAAATGGACTGAACAACTAATACAAGGGTCATAAGCTCGAACTACCATTTTAATTACTTTCTCTATCTCTTTTTCTTGACCTTTGTTCAATAAATCTTGAGCAAATAGATAGCAATGTTTTTCTATATCTTCTGTGTTTTGTGCAGTTGGAGTAACAATATCTCCATAAGAAATTTTTCCTCCAGAGACTTCATAATAATGGAAAAGAGTTCCTCTGGGAGCTTCAACTGCACCAGCAGATTTTCCAGATTCTTTCTTATATCTGATTATAGGAGAATCCGGCAATTTATTGATTTCATCAATAAGAATGGGGATTCTTTCTAAAGCATATAAAATTTCAATAACTTGTGCTTGATTAATATATAATGGATTTTTTTTCCACCGAGGAGAATAATATTTTTTGAACAATTTGCCCGCATTTCCTTTGAGTCTGTCGCCAAGTAAAATAATTCGGGCTAAAGCTCCAACTGAATAAGATTTCCCTTTATATAAGCTATGTTTGGCAAAAGAATGAGAAACACCAAATTCATTTGTTAATTTTTTGTAATCTTGAACATTTATCTTACTTCCATCGGAGATTAATATTTCATTGCCAACAAAACCAAATTCATTATTTGGAGGATTCAAAGCCACGAAAATCATGTCTGATTCAGGAGAATCAGGATAAGAAAACTCGTTAATAAAATTAACTGCTTTTAAAGCAAAGGGCATAAATTGCTTAGCTCTCTCTTTTATCATAATTAATTCTTGTTTAGATGGAAACTTTCCAAATCCTCCTAAAACAGGATTTTCACCATGAATATATCTGCCGCTTACGACTTCCATAATACGATTGCCGAAATGTTTCATTTCAAGACCAATTTTAACTTCGAAATTAAATTTCGGAACCATTGCTATAGCAGAAGGATAACCAGCCAGATCAGGCAAAGCAAGTAAAAAGATATGAAGGGAATGACTTTCAATTATTTCTCCTAAGTGCATTAATTCCCTAAGCAATTTGATTTTTCGCGGAACCTGGATGGACAGTGCTTTTTCTAAAGCTCGTAAAGCTGCATACCTATGTGAAATACTACATATACCACAAATCCTAGGAACTAAACTTACAACCTCCTCAGGTGTTTTTCCTATGATTAATCTTTCAAAAAAACGAGGACCTTCAAAAATATTGAATTTAACATCCCTTATTATTTTCTCATCAATAGTTACTGTAATCCCTCCGCAACCTTCAACTCTTTCCAAATGATCTATAGTAATTTTTTTCATTTCTTCTTCTCCTTGAGAGTATTGAAAAAGGGGATTATACTTGTTCCGCTAAAATTAGCCATTTTTTGCTTTATATAATTTAAGTTAAAACCCTTATTTAATAAAAGATGAAATTCGGAATTAAGGTTAGCGTCTTCGTAAAGACCATAGCAACCTACACAAGGAAGATTATGATTAGGGCATATTGCTCCGCAACCACCTGTTGTTATAGGCCCCAAGCATAAAATACCTTTATTGAGCAAGCAATCATTTTCATGCCATTTACATTCAAGGCAAACAGGAAATCGGTAAGATTCAGGTGGACTCCCAATCAATATGCGAGTAAAAGCGGAAAGAAACTGTTCTTTACCAATGGGACAACCTGGTAAATAGTAATCCACTTTTACATAAACATTTAGAGGCTTAGATGGGAGGGGCTGAGTGTGGGTCATCTGAATTTTATTGTAAACCTTCTTGTAGTTTTCCTCCCAATTATTTGAATCGCAAACCATAGCTTGAATTCCACCAAAACAAGCACATGTGCCAATAGCAATAATCTTCTTCGACCTTTGTCTTATATCTAATAATTCTTTTTTATCTTTCTCTGTTGTAACTGAACCCTCCACAAAAGCTATGTCTAAACTCCCTTCAATATTGTCACTTTTAGCCATGATAAACGACTGGATATCTGCCGATTCAAAAAGAGTAATAAGTTCTTTCTCGCAATCAAGAATAAGCAATTGGTCTCCTCCACATCCGGTTAGTCCATAGATGCCAATTTTTAATTTATTTTTTTTCATTGTTCCTCCTTAAATTAACTCTCTCATGTGAATTACATCCCAATAAGAAAAGACAGGTCCATCTATGCAAGTGTATATATAACCAATAGCACAATGTCCACATTTTCCAATCCCACATTTCATTCTTCTTTCCAAGGTCATTAGAATTTGATGCTTAGGAATGTTAAATTTCAACAATTCCTGAATGACAAATTTATACATGACGGGCGGCCCGCAAACAAGAGCATAAGTTTTTGATGGTTCAACATTTTTCAGATAGTTAAAAAGAGTGGTAACTACTCCTATGTGTTCTGTCCAAGTTCCGGTATCATCCTCATCAACAGTTAATAAACATTCTAAGTCGTCTCTTTCCTTCAATAATAAAAAATCTTCTCTAAAAATCATCTCAGCGGGTCTTTTCGCACCGTAAAGAAAATAAATATTGCCAAATTGCTCTCGATTATCAAGAGAATATAATAAAACCGAACGTAAAGGAGCTATTCCAAGACCCCCTGCAACAATAATTAAATCCTTGTCTTTCATTTTTTGAATTGGGAAGCCATTACCATAAGGACCTCTAATCCCGATTATAGAGTTTTCTTTAAGTCCAAAAAGCGCATTAGTTACTAATCCCGCTCTTCTGATACAAAACTCAAGCATACCAGGACGTGAGGGGGTTGAAGATATAGAAAAAGGAGCTTCACCAGTATTTAAAACTGAAATCATACAAAATTGTCCGGGAAGATATTTAAAAGAAAGGGCCTTCTCCATATCAACAAACCGAACCTGGAAGAATTTGACATCTTTAGTTAAATAATAAGTTCTGACAATTCTTGCCTGTTCAGGGAAAAAAGGATTTAAATCTTTATCCAAACTATTTTCTTGACTCATTAGTTACCTCCTTTGACATTTTGTTCCAAAAAGCATCCACATCTTCACCTTGAAGAGCTCTGGAAACAGTCACAACATTAATATCTACTGGACAAGTGACTAAACAGCGTCCACAACCCACACAAGCAGGCTTTCCATATTTACTAACAAAGGCCTGAAGCTTATGGATGTACCAGAGTTTGAGGCGATCCGAACGATTCTTTCTAAAATTCTCTCCTCCAGCTATTTCTGAATATTCAGGCAAGGTGCATGAATCCCATGAGCGAAACCTTTTACTTGTTTCTTTTCCTAAGAAATTTTTATCAACAACATTGAAACAGTTACAAGTGGGACAAACCATTGAGCACGAACCACAAGACAAACAGGCTCCACCAATTTTCTCCCAGATGGGGTCATGATATCTTAATTCCATTAAGTCAGGCATGCCAATAAAATTGATTTCAAGTTTATAAGCCTTATTCCTCTCTATTTGCCAATCAATAAAATTTTGAATATCTTTAAAAGTCAAATTTTCATCAAAAAGCTTTGGATTTAATTTAATTAGGTCATCGCCTATACTAGAGCCAACCCAAACCAAGAAATAAGTTTCAAGGTCGGTAAAGAAAAGATCAAAACCTTCTTCAACAATATGAGTATTAGTAGATTTAGCAAAACAGTGTTCATCAGGCCAACAAGAAAGACCGAGGATAATTGTTTGTTTTCTTGCTTCAAGGTAATAAGGATCTGGATATTTTTGACCAAAGAGTTTATCTAAAATTAATAAGCCATGAATATCGCAAGGATGAACACCAAAAATGATTCTTTTTTTAACGTGAGAAAAATCATTTTGGTAACCCTTGGGCGTAACATTGAACATATTAAAAGTGGGTGGAATAAAAATTTTTTTAGGGGGTAAAATGGTTCTAGTTGTATAAAGTTGAAGTTTATTAAAGTCATCAATAACCTCAAAAGCATATTTATCTCCTTTTTTTACAGGACCCCATAGCTCTTTCTCCTTAGAAATTAATTCTAAGAAAGGAATTAAATTTTGTTTGTTTAATTTTATAACTCTCATTTGTATTTAATCCTTCCTCTTTTTAATTATGCAAATACCGTGCCATTTTTATTAAAACACTAAAGCAAACTCCGTTAAAAGAATAATGAAATTTTATTTGCCTTAAGGCAGTAATTAGGCGGGGTATTTTTCCTCTTATTAGTCCAATTTTTCCCCATAAAAAATCAAACCTTATAATTTGAAAAGAAACCTAAAATAAGATTTTATTCTAACTTATATTTCTTGATTTTCGCTCTCAGAGTTTTTCGATCTATCCCCAATATTTTTGCTGCTTTCGTTTTATTTCCATGAAAAGTTTTGAGTATTCTATTAATATATTCTTTTTCTATCTCCCTCAGACTTTTATATTTACCCGAAGAGAGATTAAAAAGTGAAGTTTCAGCTGCTATACCGGGATATATTATATCTTCTAGCTCGATTTTATTATTTTTTGTCAAAACAACTGCTCTTTCAATAGTATTTTCCAATTCTCTAACATTACCTGGCCAATCGTATTCCATTAAAGCCTCCATTGCTTCTTTGGAAATGTGAGTAATTTCCTTCTTTGCTTTCTTGCTATATTTTCGTAAAAAATGATTAACTAACAAAGGAATATCTTCTTTTCTTTCTCTCAGAGGAGGAATATTAATAGGAACTACATTTAATCGATAAAATAAGTCCTCACGGAATGTTCCTTCCTTTACACTTTCTGCTAAATCTTTATTAGTTGCTGCTATAATGCGAACATCCACTTTAATAACCTTAGAACTTCCAATTCTAGTCACCTCCCGTTCTTGAATGACACGCAATAGCTTCGCTTGGATATTTAGACTAATATTTGAAATTTCATCAAGGAAGATTGTCCCTCCATCAGCTATCTCAAATTTCCCGTGTTTAGTGGTCAAAGCGCCGGTGAAAGAACCCTTCACATGGCCGAATAACTCGCTTTCAAAAAGAGTTTCCACTAAAGCACCACAGTCGACTACCACAAAGGGATGGTCTCTCCTCGGACTTAGATGATGAATCTCTTTAGCTATAAGCTCTTTACCAGTACCACTTTCACCAGTAATTAGGACAGTACTGTCAGTTGAACTTACTCTTCTTACCAGTTCTAATACCTTCTGCATTGCTTGGCTATTGCCAACTACCAAATCAAATTCTTTTTTTGCTTCTAATTCCTTGCGAAGATATATATTTTCGAGTACTAATTTCCTGTTAGCTAATGCTTTCCTTGTTATAACCCGAAGTTCTTCAGCTCCAAAAGGTTTAACTAAATAATCAAAAGCTCCAAGTTTCATTGCTTCTACAGCTGATTCAATAGAAGCGTATCCTGTGATAGTAATTACTGGAGTTTCATAACTCTCTTCTTTAATTCTTTTCAAAACTTCCATTCCATCTATTCCAGGTAATTTCAAATCAAGAATAACTAAATCAAATATTTCTCGTCTGAATAGAACTAAACCGTCTTCGCCATTCTCAGCTAATTTGATATTATACTTTTCCTTAGCCAAAACTTGGGAACAAGCATCGAGTATCGCCTTATCATCATCAATAACTAGTATTCTTGCTTGATCTCTCATTTAAGATTTCCTTCTATATGGCAATCTAATAATAAAAGTTGTGCCTTTTCCCACTTCACTTTTAACTTCAATATCTCCATCATGACGACTAATAATCCCGTAACTTATTGCCAGCCCTAAGCCAGTTCTTTCACCCACAGGTTTAGTGGTAAAAAAAGGCTCAAATATCCGAGATAAATTTTCCTTAGAAATTCCACATCCAGTATCAGTAAATTCAATCTCAAAATTTCTTTTTTCCCGGTCTAAATCAGTACGAATAAATAATTCCCCCCTTCCATCCATTGCTTCAGCTGCATTCAATATAATATTCATAAACACCTGTTGAAGTTGAGCTCCATCCGCAATTACCTTAGGTAAGGAAGGAGAAAATGATTTCTTGATCTTGATATTCTGAAATAATGCTTGTTTCTCCATAATGGCTAAGCTCTTTTCTAAAATTTCATTTATATCAACTAGTGTCATCTCTGGCTCTTTGGGACGAGCGAATTCCAACAGACCTTTTACAATATCTTTGCATCTGGTCGTTTCTTTTATTATCTTCTTAATATTTTCTGAATGGGGAGATTCTTTTCCGATATCTTCTAGCAAAAGATGGCTGTACATTAGAATACCTCCGAGTGGATTATTTATCTCATGAGCTATACTAGCAGCTAACTTTCCTAAGGAAGCTAATTTTTCTGATTGGATTAGATGAGCTTGCATTTCTTTTAATTCTTTAGTTCTCTCTTCCACTTTTTTTTCTAAGGTTTTCCCCCATTCAATTAATTCCTCGTTTGCCTTTTTTAAATCACTTACCATACGGTTAAAAGATTCAGCCAAAATACCAATCTCATCTCGAGACTTAGTAACTACTCTATGAGATAAATCTCCCTTAGCAATTTTCTTGGTCGCGATCACCATTTCCTGAAGGGGTTTTATAATTTTAGATGTAGAAAAATATAATATCGTCAGTAACAAAATTATACACACACATGCAATTCCAACAAAAGTTAACATAACTTTATTTCTTAAATCAATGTAAGGTTTCTCCAACATTCCCACATAAAGAATCCCTATTATTTCACCTTTCACATTTTTGATTGGTTCATAAGCAGTAATATACCAATCATTGACAACAAAAGCTCGACCTATCCAGGCTTTACCCTCTTTTAAAACCACTCTATTTACCTCTTCTGATACTCGAGTGCCGATTGCCCTCTCCCCTTTTGAATTTTTGACATTAGTGGAAATCCGTAAATCTTTCTGGAAAATGGTGACAGTTCCTATTTCTCGACCTTTATATTTCTCACCTTTATACACAATCTCCTTTACCTTATCTACTATTTCGTAATTTCTATTAAGTAATATCCCTCCATATAATACGCCGAGTAATTTGCCTTGGCTAACCACCGGAGCTGCTGCTTTAAGCATCATACCATTAACTCCCCGATCTTCTGAACGATAAGCAGCCCTCGGAGTTGGCATAAACTTTATAAATGCTTTCTCGGCTAAATCTTTCCCTTCTTTGAGTAATTCTTTACGAGAAATTATTTGAGTACCTGCAATAGTCACATTTTTTAATGCTATTTTAACCAATTCATCATTTGACTGATCATCGCCTATGATTTCAGGATTGCGGGTTCTGATTATTACTCTCCCTTTATTATCTGTTAAGGTCAAAATATCTAATTTGTATTTTTCTCTTACTCGGGAAAGATATAATTGAAGCATTTTCCTCTGATTTGATTTTAAAAGATGACGAATACCTTCTCGAGCAGCAGTAAATTCAACAATTTCTTTTATATAATTAAGCTTCTCATTATAAACCAACCATGCGGTAGCTAAATCATGTTTAACCTTAATCTGTGCAAGAGAAATAATAGTATTTTCTACTAATTTGGTACCAAACCCTAAGGATAGTAATCCACCGATTAAGATGACTATTAAGAAACTAATAATGAGTTTCGTTCTCAGAGAAAGACTATTAAAATTCAATATATTTTCTTTCAAGGAGTGAAAAAATCTCTTCATAAGAAAATTATAATATTTCTTAAAATATCATTCAACCTTCCGAATTGACCAGGCTTCTGAAGAATAGATTTAATTCATAAAAATCAAATTGTCTGTCAGTGATGAATCGTTTTTTGCTTAAGAAAAGTAAAAAGGAAAGATTAAAAATGTTTGAAATTTTTATTTTTTGAATGTTCTATTTCCCTTTCTTTCCTTAACAGTTACTCCAGATATCAGTACAACACTGACAAATCAAGATTTCAGCTGCTTTAATAGCGGCCCTTTATTTTATCTCTTTATTTGTTTAACCAGCTCCTTTTTCTTATTATATATATTTATAGTCAACGGCATATCTCCCGGCAAAGCGTGAGTAGCACAGGCATGACATGGGTCATAGGCTCTAAATGCCATTTCAACCATATTCAATATTCCATCGGACACCTTTCCATTTTTTATCAGCTTTTCAGCAGCTCTTCTTATGCTCATATTTA
>CAZWBN010000027.1:0-15759 GCA_964632095.1 uncultured Clostridia bacterium
TATATTTTCCGGAGGAAGATCAGGAGAAAAGATGTAATCACAGTTTTTACAGACAGATAAATCCCAGAATTTTCCATATTGGGAATCTGTTATTTTAATATCTTCTGGAGATAAATCCTCTGATTTTATATTTCCTTTTCTAAAAAACTCTATCTCCCTACTTCCACATATTGGACAATTTATTGTATTTCTCTTCATTCTTTTCACTTATAACATAAATCAAAATTTTAGGGTAGAGTTAAATAGATTTAATACGCCGGCTGTTTGGCAAAGGGGGTGATGATGATTTTGAGGTGGGAGCTCTCCCCAGCCGGCCCAGGAGAGCCAGTATTATTATAACATAAAATTTAAAATTATTTATTTTTCAGTTATATTCTCACTCTCTCTTTCTATTTTCACTTTGTAATATCCTCTTTTAAGATAAAAATATCTTTCCCTTAATCCTCTCTTTTCATTATTTATTAATAAAACAAAAGAAGATCTCTTTAAAAAAGAAGGATAAAATTTTATTGAATCACTTAAGATATTGACTTCAAATGAAAGAGAATTTTCATTCACTTTTATATTCCTGAGAACACTTCTCCCAGAAAATCTGAATATTTCTTTTCCATTTCTGGATAAAATCAAATTATTTCTATCAACAATAAGATTATAATTCACACCTTTTATCCTAATATTTTCGATTTTATTTTCTCTTGAAGCCGAAAGATTACCAACCCTGAGCCCTTCAAAAGGCGTATAATCAATAAAATCCTCAAGAAGAATTAAAGCAAAAAGTGGTCCCCAGCTCTGGTATCTTTCTCCTCCGCCTTCACCAGTGATTGAATTGTAATTTTCCCTGCAAAGCCTGTATTTTTTCCAGCTTTTTAAAAATAATCTTGCGCTCTTTATTGCAAATTCTGATGCAATTTCATCAAATCTGTATCTTTTCAATCCCTGATATACGAGATAATTCGTTGGAGGCCATATTGTTCCCCTCCAGTATTGCTGGTCTTTAAAGGCAGGATTATCTCTTGAGATAGTTGGAATTACATATTCTCCCCAGAATTCTTTTTCATTTAAAAGATGAGAAAGGAGTAGTTTAGCTCTTTTCTCATCAGGTATTCCCGCAAGCAAAGGGTAAAAATTAGATGAAGCTTTATGAGTTGAAAATTTTCCATCCCAGAATCTATCATAATAAAAATCTCTATTCCACATCATTCTATTTATTTTCTTTTTCATCTCTTCATATTCTCTTTTAAACTTTATTCTATCTTCTTCCTTCCCAAGTATCCCGGCAATTTTCATAAGCATCTCACAGTCAAGAGTATAAAGTGAAGAAAGGTCTATACAATTCATTTTTAAAGTTCCTTTCTCATTGTCAAAAGGAACATTATCAAAATTTGGCAAATCATCCTGACCAGACTCCCAGGCTGCTCTTTGCCTTCCATCAGCTCCCCTTTCCCATTTCGGCATACCTTTAGCAATTTTATCTCCGTCACTTCCCCATTCAAGAAGCCCATCATTATTCCCATCTCTTCTCGGGAAACCTCCTTTGCTCGGAGCTTTCCAGAATTCATGCCATTTTTTTAATTTCTCGTAAGATTTTTCAAGGATTGTAATGTCATTACATTTATAATAAGTTTTTAACACGGTAAATGAGCCAACTGGAGGCTGAGACCTGTCAGGGCTTCCATTATGTGCTGACCTCCAGTTAGGAATATTACCCCACGGATACTGACAATCAAGAACAGCCTCAATCTCCTGTTTGGCAAGCCTGCAGTCTTCAATACTTGCTTCCAAAGCATTGAAAAATGCATCCCACTCAAAAATTGTCCAGATATCGGGGGTCCCATCAGGTTTTGGAAAAATCCATCTCCTCCCCGCTGGAATGTAAACTCTTCCTTTATCGGGTTGATAAAGTCTCATCCAGGCAAGATTATTGTAAATTGAAGAAATAACTCCCTCCCATTCCCCAATTATTTTTGGTCTTTTTTTCGTATAGTGCTTTTTGCTCTTATTTAAAATATAATCAATTTCCTTTCCATTTATTTTTTCAGGTATTTTAAATCCAGCATAGAAATATAAATTTCTATATTTCTTTTTCACTATTATGCTCGTCTGGTTCCTATATTTTTTTGTTTTTTCAATTTCAAAATTTACTGGAATAAAAATAAAACCAGAATTTTCCTTGATGATTCCATTTGAAAAATGGTATTTTTTATTTTTTCCCCATGGAGTATAAAAAAGAATTTCTATTAATATCTTATCGGGAATTTCTATTTTACCGATTACACCCTTTTTATATTTTCCAAATTTAATATTCAATAGCTTTTTCTTGCTTTTGTCTTTCTCAAGAATAGGCGTTTTTGCTTTCATGTGAAAGGGCAAAAAAGGATTAAAACTAAGCTCAGCATATGAAGCATCAGGAGAGAATGGTCCAACATCTTCTACTAAATAGAATGTATCATATCCATCTGCTTTATCTTTTCCTCTATGAATAATAAATCTTAAAGCATAAAATGAATTATCCTTTACAATTACTATTCCATTCCAATAAGGGGGATCAAATGCTCCTATTTCAAAACCATTTGAAAATAAAAAATTTAAAGAAAAAACAAAGAAAATAAAGAATAAAATTACTCTCTGTTTTACAGTTCCCATTCCAAACTCCTTAAATTGTTTATATTAAAATATAAAAACCAGTAACTATACCAAGACAGATAGATACCTCTTCCTTAGAATTTATTATTAATTTGGCTATTTCCTTGCTTTTTCTTTTGCTTTTAAAATAATTAAAAATTAGAGCACATGGGTCAAAATATATTATCACTTTCTCTCCCTCTGACTTTCCTTCAGATATTAATCTCCAGTATCTTATTTTACAGTCAGTTTTTGCAAGTTCTTTTCTATTCTCAATTAACGATTCCAAAATTCGCTCAGCTTTTAGAAAATCATTTTTCAGATTGTACTGCGATGCCTCTTTTATCACCTCCCATGCCTGATGTGTAGTCTTCTCATGAATATCTATTACTCCATAATCTGCAATTCGAAGATGCCGCTTTAATTTCTTGTCATCTAATTTTTCTGAGACTTCAAGAAAATGAATTGCAAAACTTTCACATTGCTGAAGAGCTTTTTCTCCCAAAACAAATAATGGAGATACATAACAGGAAGACAAAAGCAAAGATTCCAGGAGTAAAGAATTTTCTTCAATTATTTCAACAAAAAATTGAATAAATCTCTTTATATTTTCTGAAGGATAGTAAAGTTGGATGAAAGGCTTTTTGGAAAGGACTTGTTTTATTTTCTTATCCTCCACCTTTTGTAATATATTTTCTGAAATTCCCACATATCTATAACGAAAATGTCTATTAATCCATTTTATTTTTTCTAAAATCTCCTCCCCTTCTGAAAAATAAATTACTCCCCTTAAATTTTTTAAAATTGATACATATCGTGGCTCTAAAGACATGACCTTCCCTAAAATAAAATCCTCACCTCAATCTCCTTTAAATTAAATAACCTTCTTAACTCTTGACCTGTTTTATAAAAATAATCTGGGTGAAGATAATTTTCAAGTCCATGTTTCCTATATAGATTGACAATTTTATCACAATAATTCATTCTATCAATGTAAACAAAATCAACTATTCTCCACAATTTTTCGGTTAGATTTTCAATATTAAGAGGCAAAATAGGTCCAATAAAAGCATAAGTTTTTATCCCTTTATTATGAAGAAGTTCAAGAGCTTTTAACCGAGCATGAATAGAAGATGAGTGAGGCTCAAAGATCTTTTTAATACTCTCATCATCTGTGGTTACAGTTAGACCCACTTCAATATTCTCAAATCGGGTCAGCAGGTCAATATCTCTCAGTATTAATGATGACTTAGTAAGAATTGAGACCGGATATTGATATTTTAGAAGAACCTCAAGACATCTGCGAGTAAGTGCATATTTTTCTTCAAGAGGCTGATAAGGGTCTGTCACCGAGCTTATCATTATTTCCCATCTTTTACTGTTCTGCAATTCCTTGGGCAAGAGGAAAGGAGCATTTATTTTAATATCAACAAAATTTCCCCATTCTTCTTTATGGCGAGTAAATTTTTTCATGAAAGTAGCATAACAATACTTACAAGCATGTTGACATCCAACATATGGATTTAAAGAATACAATTTCGTGGAAATTCGAGAACGGGTTAAGATTTTTCCTGTATTTATTTCTTTCACTATCATTTCTTTGAATAATAACACAACAGATTTTTCTTAACAATTATCGGGTTAATTTAAAATTTCTTCAAAGATCCCTTTAATCTTTAAATTTTTAATTAACAGAAAATTTGAGTTTTTAAATTAATTTTCAAGCATTTAAATATAAAAGCCCAAAAATAAAAGAATATCTTTACTTTCTAACTTATTGATTATAAATAAAATAGAAGGTGAACAATTTTTGTTCAATATTTTATAAGTTTAAATTTTTTATTAACTTAGGAAAATTTTCATCAAGATTTCCACAGGGTTTTCCACAGATTTTGTGAAAATTTTAAAATTATGTTAAATTGCTTGATTTCTTTTAAAGCTAAAGCTACAATTTCAAAAGAAAGAGAGGAAAAAATGAAAATCTTAACTTCTAAAGAAATGAAAGAAATTGATAACATTACAATCAATGAAATAGGAATACCAGGTTGTGTATTGATGGAAAACGCTGGCATTCAGATTTATAGAGCTATAGAAAAGAAATTTCCAGATCTAAAAAAAGAAAAAATTTCTATTATCGCGGGGCCTGGAAATAATGGAGGAGATGGGCTGGTTGTTGCTCGACATTTATTTAATAAAGGAATCATCCCGAATATCTATTTAATTGCTTCAAAAGAAAAAGTAAAAGGTGATGCTCGCATAAATTTAGATATAGCAGAAAAAATAGGACTTAAAATTCAGGAAGTAAATTCTGAAAAAACATGGAATTTATATAAAGATGAGATATCTTCCTCAACTTTAATTATTGATGCTATTTTTGGAACTGGGTTAACTCGACCCGCAGAAGGTCTTTTCAAAAAAATTATAGAAGATATTAATAAAATATCAGCATTTAAAGTATCTGTGGATATTCCCTCTGGTCTTTCCTCGGATACCCATCAAATAATTGGTCCATGTGTAAAAGCTGACCTAACAGTAACTCTCGGTGCACCAAAAATTGCCCATGTTTTTCCTCCTGCTGAAGAATATATTGGAGAATTAATAGTTGCGGATATAAGTATCCCTCCTTTTTTATTTGAAAATGAAAAGCTTAAACTGGAATTAATCGAGAAACAGGCTATTATTTCCTGTTTTAAACCGAGAGGGAAGGACACTCACAAGGGAACCTATGGACATTTGTTTATTCTTGCTGGTTCTTTTGGTAAAACAGGTGCAGCTATAATGGCTGGAAAATCTGCTTTGAAAATAGGAGCGGGACTGGTAACAATAGGAACTCCTGAAAGCTGTTTACCGATAATTGCTCGCTCTATGATGGAACTCATGACAGAGCCACTACCTGAAACCGAGAAAAAAACTTTATCCAAAGAGGCATTAGAAAAAGTTCTTACATTATTGGAAAACAAAGACGCTATTCTTATAGGACCTGGGATAACTACACATCCTTCTACATCTAATTTAATTTTCAAACTTCTTGAAAAAATTGATAAACCAATGATAATTGATGCGGATGGATTAAATATAATAGCATCGAATCCAGATATATTAAAGAATTTAAAAAATAATACAGTCTTAACCCCTCACCCTGGAGAATTTGCACGATTATTAAAAAAACCAACAAAGGAAATATTAAAAAATAAAATCGAATACACCAGAGAGTTCGCAATAAAATATAATATCTATTTAGTACTTAAGGGTTATAAAACATTAATTGCAACTCCTCAAGGAGATGTCTTTGTCAATCCCACAGGCAATCCTGGAATGGCTACCGCTGGTTCAGGAGATGTATTGAGTGGAATCTTAGGAGGATTAATCGTCCAGCAAAATAATTTTTTCGAGGCTATTTTAGCCGGAGTATATGTACATGGATTGAGTGGGGATATTGCAGTTCAGAAAATTGGAGAAAGAAGTCTTGTTGCTGGAGATTTAATTAAATATCTTCCGAAAGCAATTAAATCATTGGAAGATAGTTGCCATGACTAAAAATGAATTTATAACAAATTCAGAAGAGGAAACTTTCCTTCTTGCGGAGAAAGTAGGAAAGAAATTAAAAGGGAAAGAAATAATTTTATTAATTGGAGAATTAGGAGCAGGAAAAACAATTTTTGCAAAAGGTATTGCAAATGGGGCAGGAGTTGAGGATACAACAGAAGTATGCAGTCCTTCCTATACTATTTTAAATATTTATGAGGGAAAATTCCCTATCTATCATTTTGATTTATACAGATTATCTGAAACACAAGAAATAGAAGACCTGGGATGGGAAGATTATATTGGAGAAGGTGTAATAATCATTGAGTGGGGAGAAAAAGTACCTTTTAAAGAACCTGATATAAAAATCGAGATCGAAATTCTAAATAATAATAGAAGGAAAATAAAAATAATTGAAAAGTAATATAAATCCAAATCTCAAAATCCAAATACTAAATAATCTTTCACCAGAATTTCAACCACTTTATTTTAAAATCATCAAACTCGCCTTTATACTCCTCCCAGTTAACCTCCACATTTTCTACTCTTGCTAAAGGAGGACCTTCTCTTAATTTGTCAATTAACACTTCAATATTCTGTTTATCTCCTTCGACCATTACTTCAACCCTTCCATCATCTAAATTCATAACCCATCCAGTCAAATTCAAGGATTTAGCCCAAGTGCGGGTATGGTCTCTAAAAAAAACTCCTTGAACACGACCAGAAATATAAATATGAGCTCTTGCTTTCATTTAATTTCTACCTCCTGAAAAATATTTATTTTTAATAAGAATTTTTCCAAGAATATATTATATTGAAAAATCAAGAAAATTCTAAATCGAAAGGGTATAAAAATAATTTTAGAAAATAAAGTAATACTTGAATACAATACCCTTGTATGGTATATTAAGAAGTGAAATGAAAAAACATAATACAACTCATTTTGAAGAGATTCCTCGATTGAAAAGAATCGAGGGACAAATAAGGGGTATTCAAAGGATGATTAAAGAGAAAAGATATTGTATTGATATTCTCATTCAGCTTTCTGCAGTTGAAGGTGCAATACAAAGGGTTGTGGAAAATATTTTAGAAAGACATTTAAGAGGCTGCATTCACGAGAGTTTCTCAAGCGAAAATCAGGCAGATAAAGAAAAGAAAATAGAAGAAATAATAACTATCCTAAGAAGATTTAGAAAATAAAGAAAGGAGGTTAATAGAATGTGGGGAGGTCATATGATGTTTGGTTGGTGGATGTGGATATTTTGGATTCTGATTTTAGTAGGTCTGGGCTTTTTTATAAAATGGATTATTCAGCAGAGCAAACCAACTGAGACAAAAAATAAGGAAAGTGCCTTAGATATACTGAAAAAGAGATATGCAAAAGGTGAAATTGATAAAGAAGAATTTAAAAAAAGATTCTGGATACCTTTAATTCTTACAATTCCTGTATTACTCCTTTTTGAAATGATTCAGATGTGGTTTGGGTTTAAAATAAAAATTCCTTTTCATTTATATTAATGGGCAAGGAAAAACAGGTGTATTCAAAATATCAGAAGGAAAAATTATTATTGCAATAAATAGTCAGACATTAAGAAAATATGCGCATGAAGAAGTTATCCGTGTCCCGTCAGAAACCTATATGCATCATCATTAATGAGGTAATAAATGAGTGAAAAAAAGAAAAAAGTTGAATTTAAAATTTCAGGAATGACATGTGCTTCTTGTGTAACTACAATTGAAAAATCCTTGCTTAATCTCAAAGGAGTGAAAAAAGCCCAAGTGAATCTCGGAAAAGAAACTGCTGTAGTTGAATACGACTCCTCAAAGATTAAATTGACTGAGATAGAAAAAGCAATAAAAGATTCAGGATATGAAGTAATAAATGAAAAAGTTACTCTTAAAATTGGAGGAATGACCTGTGCTATGTGTGTCAAATCTATTGAGAATGCATTAAAAAGTCTTGAAGGAGTCCTTCATGTAAATGTGAATCTTGGCACTGAAAAGGCACATGTAATTTATAATGCTCGGGTGACAGGCATAGCTGAAATGAAGAAGGCGATTGAAGACACTGGTTATCAATACCTTGGGATTGAAGGAGAAGAAAGAGAAGATTCTGAAAAGGCAATAAGGGAAAAAGATTTAAAAGAAAAACAAAGAAAATTTATTATTGGACTTATCACAGGTGTTTTTCTCATGGCACTTGGATATCTTCCTGTAAAATTCCCATTTTCTTTAGCATATTTTATGCTAATTATTTCAACTCCTGTATTTCTCTTTATAAGTCTTCCTATATTTAAAGCAGCCTATAGAGCTCTTAAAAATAGAAATTTAAATATGGATGTAATGTATTCAATGGGTATAGGGGTTGCTTTTTCCACGAGTATTTTTGCAACATTTGGATTTGTGCTTTCAAAGGAATTTTTATTTTATGATACAGCAGTCCTTTTAGCTTCATTTTTAACATTAGGACGCTATCTTGAAGCAAGAGCAAAAGGGAAAACTTCAGAAGCAATTAAGAAACTCATTAGTTTACAGCCAAAGACCGCTCTCGTTATTCGTGATAACAAAGAAATGGAAATACCTATAGAGGATGTGAGAATTAATGATTTAGTTATTGTTAAACCAGGAGAGAAGATTCCAGTTGACGGAGAAGTTGTTGAAGGCGAAAGTTTTGTTGATGAGGCAATGATAACAGGAGAATCAATCCCGGTTTTTAAGGAAAAAGGAGAAATTGTTATTGGGGGAACCTTAAATAAGAATGGCATTATAAAATTTAAAGCTACGAAAGTTGGGAAAGATACTGTATTATCCCAAATAATAAAACTTGTTGAAGAAGCGCAGAGCTCAAAACCCCTATGCAAAGAATTGCTGATAAAGCAGTGAGTTATTTTATTCCTGCTGTTTTAACAATTGCAATAATTTCATTTATCTCTTGGTATTTTATTTTTAACAATACACTTCTTTTTGCTTTAAATTCCCTTATTTCTGTTCTTGTTATTGCTTGCCCCTGTGCTCTTGGACTTGCAACACCCACAGCTGTGACTGTTGGTGTTGGACGAGGAGCAGAACTTGGTATTCTTATTAAAAATGGTGAAGCCCTTGAAATATCTCCGAAATTAACAACCATTATTTTTGACAAAACAGGAACACTTACTAAGGGAAAACCAGAAGTCACAGATGTAATAGGGATAGATATTGAAAATAATGCACTCCTTAAATTAGCAGCGAGTGTTGAGAAGAATTCGCAACATCCTCTTGCAGAAGCAATTGTTAGAAAAGCTATGGAATTTAATATTGAGTTAGAGGAGACTACAAAATTTAATACTTTTGGTGGAAAAGGAGTAATAGCCACAGTTAATGGAAAAGAAGTTTTAATAGGAAACAGAAAATTACTTCAAGAAAAAGATATTTCTTATTCTAAAGATATTGAGAAAAAAATATTTTCTCTTGAGAATGAAGGAAAAACAGTAATACTTGTTGCTCTGGAAAATAAATTATGTGGTATTATTGGTGTTGCTGATACTTTGAAGGAAACAGCCAAAAAAGCAATAAGAGCAATTCAGAATATGAAGATTAATGTTGCTATGATAACAGGAGATAATGCAAGAACTGCTCAGTCAATAGCAAAACAGATCGGCATTGATAAAGTGCTTGCTGAGGTACTACCCCAGGAAAAGGCTCAGGTAGTTAAAAAGCTTCAGGAAGAGGGAGAAGTAGTGGCTTTTGTAGGTGATGGCATTAATGATGCACCTGCTTTGGCTCAAGCAGATGTAGGAATTGCTATAGGCAGTGGAACAGATGTGGCAATAGAAAGTGGAGAAATTGTACTTATGAAAGATGACCTTATAGATGTGGTCGCAGCAGTGCAATTGAGCAAGAAGGTGATGTCAAGAATTAAACAAAACCTTTTTTGGGCTTTTGCTTATAATACAGCTCTTATTCCTGTGGCTGCAGGAATATTATATCCTCTTTTTCATATAACTTTTAAACCAGAACTTGCAGGCCTTGCTATGGCAATGAGTTCAGTAACTGTGGTAAGTCTATCACTTATGTTGAAAAAATATACGCCACCAATTAAAAAAGTGAAGAGCAAGGAGTAAAGAGAGAGGAGCAAAAAATAGAATGATTATAACTTCTAACTCCTTACTCTTTACTCCTCACTCCTTACGATTAAAAACGAAAGGAGGTAAAAAAAATGGCTATAGATCCGGTATGCAAAATGGAAGTCAATGAAGAAACTGCAAAATTCAAAAGCGAGTACAAGGGAAAAATTTATTACTTCTGTGCCCCAGGCTGTAAAAATGCTTTTGAAGAAAATCCGGAAAAATTTCTTGATGAAGAAAAAGAAAATAAAAGTTAAAAAAAATAGTCTACAAAAATTTTTTATATCTACTATTAATATTATATCTTTTAAGTTTTACATTTAAAGTATTTGGTTTAATTCCCAATAAGTGAGATGCAATTTTTTGATTTCCACTCGTTATCTTCAAAACCCGAATTAAGAGTTCCTTTTCTATCTCGCTGATAAATTTTTTTAGCGGAGGAGAATTTTTTTTAATGCACATCTCTAAATAGGCTTTTATCAATTTGTCTTTCTCTTCCTGCAATTTTTTTAATTCTTCCATTTTTAATCATTAAGATAAAAGATTCTTAATTGATTCTATAAGTTTATCTAA
Source organism: uncultured Clostridia bacterium (assembly GCA_964632095.1). Lineage (GTDB taxonomy): Bacteria > Acidobacteriota > Aminicenantia > JdFR-78 > JdFR-78 > JdFR-78. Next base: position 10,824 of record CAZWBN010000027.1, read on the forward strand.
CTCAAGAGGTTTTACAAAAAAACAATCTATTCCTGTTTTTACTAAATCCTCTACTCCAATTAAATTAGGGTATGCTGAAATAAGAATAATTTTCCCCTTATAACCTCTTTTCTTTAAAGCCTCAATAAATTTGATACCGTTTATCCCGGGTAATTTATAATCTGTTATTACTAATTGTATTGTTCCATCACTTAATTTGTTTATTTCTCTAATTGCCTCTTCTCCACTTGAAAAAACCTCTATATCATAGTCCTTTAATATTAAGGAAAAAGTCTTTTTTATTGTTTCATCATCTTCAATTATGATTATTCTTTTTTTCATAGTAATTCTTTCTAAGGAAATATATGCAAATTCCATGCCAATTTTTTAAAGATTAAATTGTTTTATTTCAGATAGTTAGATAATTAAATTATTTAAGAAAATTTTATTTTTTTTACAGGGGATTAAAAATTCTTTACAATTTTATATTATACTCTTTAATCTTCCTATCAAGAGTAGGGCGAGTTATTTTTAAAATTCTACATGCCTTACTCTTATTTCCTCCCACTGTCTTCAATACATATTGAATATAATCTTTCTCGACTTCTTTAAGCGGGAGGAGTTCCTGCTTAAAAGGAGGTTGAGAAGGAGTATCTAAAGGTAAATTTTCTTCAAGCAAAACATCACTTTTGGATAATACAACCGCCCTTGTTAAAGCATTTTCCAACTCTCGAACATTTCCTCTCCATGGATAATTAATTAATTTTTCCATTACATGAGGAGGAACTATCCTAACATTTTTATGAAGTTGTCTATTAATTTTTTCAAGTAAATATATAACTAAATCCGGAATATCTTCTTTCCTTTCCCTTAAAGGAGGCAAATTAATTTCCACAACCTTTAATCTATAATATAAGTCTTCACGAAATTTACCCTGTTCCACGAGTTCTTGCAAATTTTTATTTGTTGCTGCTATAATTCTTGCTTCTGTCTTTAAAATCTTTTCTCCCCCTACCTTCATGAAATCTCTTGTCTCAATTACACGAAGAAGTTTTGACTGAAGATTAGGAGAAATATCTCCTATTTCATCAAGAAACAGGGTGCCTTTACCAGCTATTTCAAATTTACCTCTTGTTTCAGTCACCGCATCAGTAAAAGCTCCTCTCACATGCCCAAAAAGCTCGCTTTCTAAAAGAGTATCTGGAAGAGCTGAACAATTTACTGTAATGAAAGGCTCATTTTTATAAGGACTGCTATAATGAATGGCTCTCGCCACTAACTCCTTTCCTGTCCCGCTCTCACCCTGTATAAGCACATTTGTGCGAGTATTGGCAACCATCCCTATTATCTTGAATACTTCCCTCATTTTTGAAGATTTTCCAATAATGTTGTTAATCGTATAATCTTTTTCTCGTTCTTCTACTAAATAATTAAGTTTTTCTTCTAACTCTTTAATCTTAAATACTTTTTTTATAGCCAAAGATAATTCGAGATAATCAATGGGTTTTACAACATACTCAAAGGCTCCTAATTTAATTGCCTCCACAGTAGTCTTCATATCATCATATGCTGTCATAACTATAACATAGGCTTTTTTATTCAATTTTTTAAGCTCTATTAAAACATCAAGTCCATTAATATCAGGTAAACGAACATCAAGAATCGTTAAGTCAGGATTTGATTCTTTAAACAATTCTATTCCTTCACTTCCATCACTTGCCACAATCACTTCGTTCCCTTCCTTTGAGAGATGGGAAATGAAAGTTTTTCTAATAAGAGGGTCATCATCTATTACAAGAATTTTCCTCATTGAGGCCTCCTTGGGATAATAATCTCAAAAGTTGTTCCCTTACCCTTTTTACTAATAACATTTATAGTTCCATTATGCTGTTCAATAATTTTCTTAGCATTTGCAAGACCTAATCCAGTCCCAGAAGATTTGGTTGTAAAGAAAGGCTCAAAAATCTCGGGCAAAATTTCTGAAGGAATACCACAACCATTATCAGAAATTCTTATTTTTATAAATTCTTTATCTTTTGAACTCGCAGTAATTCTTATTTTTCCCTTATTATCAATTGCCTCTATAGAATTAACTAAAAGATTAATAAATACCTGCCTGAGTTTATCTGCATCAACGACAATTGTGGGTAAATCAGGTTCAAATTTCTTCTCTATTGTTATTTCTTTACCCTTTAATTCATTTAAAACGAGTTTGATGGATTCATCAATAATATTAGGCAGAAAAAATTCATCCAGATTTAATCTGGTTACACGGGCAAAATCAAGAATATCCTTTACTATCTTATCAATTTGATTTATTCCTTCCTGAGCTATTTCCAAATGTTCTTTTTCATCTTCTTTTATATTTGGACTACTCAGAACTTTCTGTATATTCAATTTAACCGAAGTAAGAGGATTTCTTATCTCATGAGCAATGCCCGTGGAAATTCTTCCTATGGAAGCAAGCTTTTCAGCCTGAATTAATTTTTTGTTTGCCTCTTCTACCTCCCTTTTGCTTTTTAATAATTTCGATGTCATTTCATTAAATTTCTCTGCTAAATCTGCAATTTCATCCGCTGTAGATATTTTTATTTTATGGGTAAAATCACCCCTGGAAATTTTTATTGTTCCTTCAACGAGCTTTTTAATAGGATTTGTAATTCTCTGAGCTAAGATAATAGCACTAATAATTCCAATAATGATACCACCTACCCCAAGAAGTATAAGAATCAACCTTGTCCTTCTAATCTCCATATACATTTCCTCAAGAGATAATCCAATTTTTAAAGAACCCCATTTTGATTTAAAATCCCCAGCAAATATTGGTATCTCCACTTCTAAAACACGAAGAGGCTTGCCATTCTTCTTTAAAACTAATGAATTAAAATATCTATCCTCTGGAGTAACATCTCCTCTCAGATAACTACGATTATAAACTCCTTTATACTTTTTAATTGAATCCGTGGTTACATAAGGTTTATTTTCTTTGTCATAAAAAACTATATAGAGTAATTTCTCATCTATTTGTTTTTCGATATTTTCCTTTATTCCCTTTTTATCCCAGAAAAGAAAACGTTTTAAATTTAAATCAGCAATGTTTTTAGCAATAAGAAAACCTCTATTTTTAGATTCTTCAAAAATTGTATTTACTTCTCTTTTCTCAATTATAAATAAAATTAAACTCACGAGAAAAGTTATAAGGAATGTTACATAGATAATAAATTTCACTTTAATAGAAAATCGTATTCTTTTCATTTGTTCAGCCATACTTTTCTTACATTCAATGTCCCAAAGCCGAGGGGAGAAATATCTATTCCCATGACATAATCCTGAAAAGCTATTCTTTCCTGTGAATAATAAAGAGGAATAGCAGGCGCTTCTTCTTCGAGCAGGCTCTCAATTTTCTTATAGATTTGAATTCTCCTTGTCCAGCTTTTTTCTGTCTCAGCTTTTTTTACTAAATTATCAAACTCTTTATTTTCAAATTCAAATAAATTGAGATTCGACTGTGATGAAAATAGCGGAACAACTATATTTTCTGGGTCTGGAAAACTCATGTTATAATGAACAAAAATTAAATAAGGTTCTTTAGATTTAATAACATCCGTTTTAGATTTATAGAATTTAAATTTTAATTTAACATTCAAAAATTCTAATTGATTTTTTAGTATCCGAGAAATTTTGCGCACCAGTTTCCTTTCCTTTTTTTCTATAAATACATTAATTGTATAATTTTCAATGTTTAAACTTTCCAATTCCTTTTTAATCTCATCAACATTATGCATTTCTTCATCACTCTTTGGGAGAAAACCTGGTAATTGAGGTGGAATATAATTATTCGTAGGCTTTGGAATTGTGTGAACCTTATTAAATGGACTTATAAGTTCTTTTTTATTCAATATCCGGGAAATAGCTCTTCTAACTTCTTTATCATTAAAAGGAGGTCTCTTACAGCTAAACCCAAGATATGTAATGCTTAGTCGGTCTATTCCAATAATTGGATAATTACCTTTAAGTACCTTTTCAGAAAGCACAGGGATAATATCAATTTCCTTATTTAAAAAGTTATCAAGTGTAAAAAATGGGCAAAATTCAACTGCTTCGAGATACGGCTTCCCAAGAAAATAGTTCTCATTTCTTTTTAATCTAATTCCAACTATATTTAATCTTGTGTCCCTTATCCAATAGTCAAATTGAAAAGGACCTGTACCTGAAGGCTTATCAAAAAAATCTTCTCCCTGATTAAGCAATAAATCCTTTGGAAGAATTTTCCACTCAGGCATTGAAAACATGTATAAAGCCGATATAAAAGGAACTTTCCATTCAATTTCCACAATATATTTACCTTTAGCTCTTAAACCTGAAATTTCTTTCGTTTCACCAGATAAGTATTCCAGTGCTCCTTTAAGTTTTGAAATAAAAAATCTATGATATGTGGAAACAGGCTTTTTAGAAACCAATCTTTTAAAAGAAAAGATTACATCATCTGAAGTAAACTCCTTCCCATGGTGAAATTTAACCCCTTTTCTTAAATAGAAAGTGTATACTTTCCCATCCTCTGAAATGGTCCAATAATCAGCCAGACAAGGAATAATGTTTAAATTTTTATCAAGTCTTATAAGATTGTCAAAAAGTTGTTCAGAAATGAAACGAAGGGCAAGAGGGTGCGTAGGATCTAAAACAACGGGAAAATAAGTCGCAAATGATTTAATTCTTAAAACTCCTCCATACTTTACTGTCTGACTGAAAAGATTAGGCAAAAAAATAAAACTAAATAATAAAACACTTAATAATTTTCTTTTCACTTTACTTAATCATTATAATTTATAAATAGATGCATTTCAATTCTTTAACTGCTCCCAAAATTGCCGATAGAATTTTAAAATAGATTTTTTTCTCCACCATGCCATTAACACCCCCGAGGTGTAAATAAATGAAACTAAAAACTTAAAACGAA
>CAZWBN010000028.1:0-15691 GCA_964632095.1 uncultured Clostridia bacterium
TCTGCCTCCTGCTAAGGATATTATTGATTTTTTCCATTATAATTGTCAAGGTTATCAATATATTCTTAATTATTTTTTACTTTCTCGAATTTTGGATTTTGAAATTTGGATTTTGAAATTTGAAATCTGGATTTTGGACTTTGGATTTTGGGCTTTGGATTTTGGGCTTTGGATTTTTCCTCAGTATCTATTTCCAAGTAAATGAATGTTGCCGATTTTTACTCTTTTTAAACCTGCTTTTAAAGCCACTTCTCTGCATCGGTGAGCATGGTTTCTGGAAGTTGTTGGTAAATCAGGCATATAAAAATGGGGGTAAAAACCCAATAAAGAATAAGGAATTTCTGGATTTAAATTAGCAATAAACTTTGCAATTTGATACACTTCCTCTTCATCCACATATCCTGGCACAAGAAGGGTGCTTGCAATTAAAAGGGGTGGTTCTTTTCTATATTTTATCCATTCTGAGGCATAGGCAAAATTTTCTAAAGTCCTTCGATTACTCACTCCACAAAGTGCAATGTGTAAATTTTCGTTCCATGCTTTTAAGTCAAATTTCACGCATCCTCCTGATTCCAAGGAAAGTTCGAGCATTTTTTTGAGAAGTCTTTGATTCATTGAGCCATTTGTCTCCCAGCAAATTCTCAATATTCTTCCTTTGTTCATTTTTAATGCTAAACGGGAGGCTTTTATTGCATGGGACAATTGTGGAGTCGGGTCGCCTCCAAAATAACAAATGCACGAAGTGCGGGAGTCAACCGCGCTTGCTAATTCCTCTGCAGTAATATTTTGTTTACTTTCAATATATTCCCTGAAATGCCAGTTCTGACAGAAAAGGCAGTTAAAACTGCATCCATGATAAAAAACTGCTAAGTTTTTATATCCGTATTCCGGTCCTTCAGAATAGGAAAATTTTGGATAGCCAGCACCAGTTCCTCCTGGACAGACCCAGTCGCCAACACAGTTCGTTGGCAAAGAATCGTAATACCATGAAAGATTACCTCTTTCACCTGAAGGAGCCTTGAATTTTCCTCCTTCATTTTTCCGCAAACCACAGTACCCTTTCTCTCCTTCACCAATTATGCATTCATTTATGCAGAAATCGCATTTAATTCCATCCTCGCTTTTAGGAGGTTCTGCAGGTAATCCAAATCTTTCATGACTTATAGCATGAACTTTCTTAATCTGAGGTAAAACTCTGTCAAATTCTTCTTTTATACACTTTGCGCATAGATTTAAAAATTTAGAAATAAGAATGGATTCCTGACCACAATTAATGCATCTTGCCATTTCTATCTTCTACTTACCCCCTTCTTTTTTCTATGAACTTCTTTATAAAGTTCATTAAGTGTTCGCCACAAATCATTCGGAGGATACATTTCCAAATTATAATACCACCAGAAACCACCCAATAAACTGAAAGGATATCCCAATGCACTTGCATACATCTGTTTGCAGAATTTTTTTCTTACAGTGGAAACCGGTTCTGTATTACTGTGCCACCACCAGATGTCCTCTCCTTCAACATACCAGTAATCCATTTCTCCAATCATAATTTTCTTTTCAGGAAAATATTTGTGAAGCATTTGAAATACTTCATCAAAAGCCATACCCAGAGGACTGTTCATTACATAAATAGAAAGTGCAATAACATCTATTTTATTAATAAGTTCAGGCTTGAGATTATTTTTTATCCATTGAAAAACTGAATGTGGAATATCTTCGGTGCCGAATTGCCAGTATAAAGTCAGAACAATAATGGCATCGAGTCTAACTTTTTTAATATAGTCAGCTGCATATTCAATTTTCGCAACAACATTTTCTCCAAGCCACTCTCCATTAATTTCATTGCCAATTTCCCAGGCTTCAATATCTGGAAAATGATTAACATACTCTCTGACTCTGGATTTAAAATCCTCCAAAGAATATAATCTCATACAACTTGAATCCAGGATTTCTCCCATAATATGGAGGTTTTTCTTCTGTGCATAGGAAACAATTCCATCATAGTAATCAGGCGAAATAAATTCATCAAACACAATTCTGATCCATCCATCTGTGGCTGAATTTTCTATCAGGTCACTCACTGAATTCAGCACATTTTCATAATCATCTATTCTATCAATTGTTACTCCCCACCAGAATTGCTGGGATGGATGTCGCTGTGCATATTGAATTCCATATTCATAAAGTAAAAGTTCATAAGCCTGAGCAATATAATCAAGAGCTATTTGTCCATATTTTCCCTTTAAAGAGTCTTTATTGGCTTGCTTTGCCAAATTAATATAATATTTTGCATTTTCATAGAGTTCGTTAAATTCTGCACTGCGATTATAGTCTTCCCTAATTGAAAGAGCATTGTTCAGTTTTTTCCAGTAACTCAATGCTGCTTCATAATTGAAAATGATTGTTTCACTTTTGCTGAATCCTGCTCCCTCATTGTCAAGGAAAAGGTTAAAATATCCTGTATTTTTTGTCATCCAGGTTAAACTCAAACCAATCCCAGAACCTTTAAAATCAAAGCACGGATTGCCTTCGTCATCTTTATAAATAACCCATCCTTCAACAATGGTATAATCGTTTATATTAAAAAGCATATCATTCTCAGCCCATCCTCTATTGCCATTTGTAACTATATCCATGAATTCTTCATAACTTAATTTATTACCCTCTTTATCATATACTTTCATGATTATGGTTTTGTATTCGTCGGTAGAACTATTTAACTGATAAAAAGTTAAGCTGAAAATCAAGACGAAGAAGAAAATTATAAAAAATGCCTTTATTTTTATTTTTTCCATTATGACTTAAAACTTTCCAGATATAACTGTTTTACAATTAGGGCATTTATTATCAATTAAAACAAATTTTTTTATATCAAACACACTTCTCTGAATAAGAAGCTCTCCACAATTTGGACAATAAGTGTTTTCTCCTGGATGGTCAGGAACATTTCCTAAATATACATATTGAAGACCTTCATTGAATCCCATTTCTCTTATTTTTTCCAGTTTCTTTATTGGAGTAGGCTTTAAATAAGAAAGGTCAAGATGAGGAAAGAATCGAGTTACATGCCACGGTGTATCTTTACCCAGTTCATTTTTAATCCACCTTGCCATTTCCCTTAATTCTTCTTCATCATCATTATATTCAGGTATGATATTTGTTACAATTTCGATATGCATTTTCCATTTCTCTTTTGCTCTTTTAATCACCTCTAAAATTCCTGTGAAATCCTCAACATTAGCGATTTTCCTATAAGTTTCTTTTGAAAATCCTTTCAAATCAACGCGAAAGACATCAAGATATGGGCCAATTAAATCAAGTGCTTCCGCTGTAATAAATCCATTTGTTACATAATTTGTATAGAGTTTGTTAATTTTGGCTAACTTTGCCCCATCCAGAGTGTATTCGAACCATAGAGTGGGTTCATTATAAGTCCAGGAAATGCCAAGGCAATTTCTTTCTTTAGCAATATTTACAAGTTCCACAGGAGAAATGTATCGAGCAGTTTTAAGGTCATCTCCCACATCTGAGTGGGCAATATCCCAGTTCTGACATCCAGGGCATCGGAAATTGCATCCAAAACTTCCAACGGAAAGCCATCGAGAACCAGGATAAAAATGGAAAAAGGGTTTTTTCTCAGCAGGAGAAATCATAATAGAGGAAACCATTCCATATATTTGGCTGAAAAGTTTTCCTTCACGATTAACTCTTGTTCTGCAATAACCTCTTTCTCCTTCTTTAATTGCACATCTTCTCTGGCAGATATTACATCGGACTCTTTTTCCCCGGAGTTTTTCGTAAAGGATTGTTTCTACCATAATTTAAAATTTGCCTTTTCAAGTCTGATTACTGAAGTTGGATATGGGTCACAAATTTCTTCTTCAAGATAATCCTCGTATCCAATGGCTTTTAATTTTTTAATTAAAATATTCCTCTCTTCAGAGGGCATTAATCTTCTATCCGTCATTGCTGCAACATGAAAATTCAATCCTGCTTTTTTCAAATTTTCTACAGCTTTAAATGGAAGCTCATAAAAATCACCTTTTGCACCTGTCCTTTTTTCAAATCCTTCTGGAGTCCCAGCTTTTAAGGAGACTCTTATATGGATATTCCTGAATTTTTTTAATTTATTAACATAATCTGGGTCATTTCCAAAAAGTACTCCATTTGTTTCAAGAATAAATAGATATGGAATATTACTAATCAATTCAAGAAAAGAAATTAAATGCTCCTGACAAAGAGTTGGTTCTCCTCCAGAAATTCTCAATTTTAAAACTTTTTTCTTTCGAGCATTTCGCATCAGAATATCGAACACTTCCTCAGATGAATAGAATTTTCCAAGTTTAAAGGGAAAATCTCTTGACCAGTCGACCCAGCAAAAAACACATCTCAAACAACATCCAACTGCATAGCCTGTAGAAATTCCTCCATAAACTCCTGTGCAATAAAAATCTGTATATTTTCTTGACTTTCCACGGCACACGATTTCTTCTGTCTGGCGAGCCAATTTAACAGGGTCAAAAGGCTTGCTCTGAGGGGTTAAGAAAGAGGGGTAAATTTCCTTCATAAATTAAAAAATATAAAAATTTAATCCAACAATAAATGTAAAATTTTTGAAATCAAATTTTCTTTCTTCAAAATTTATTCCAACTTTATGATATTTGCCCTCACCCTTTATACCGAGTCGCCCAAAGGATACTTCCACTCCTGCACCTATGTTTAATCCTCCTTCTTTCTCTTCATCAATTCCCTCAAGATTTGCAGTGTAATAACCATAACCGACAGTTGCGTAGGGAAAGATCAAAGGAAGAGGTATCCCAATTCTAATATTTCCTCCGAGGTACGAAAAATCAAGCTCTCTTTCTCCCCAGTCAAATGTAAGAATATCCACTGGTTCTAAATTATGAGCAGCCTGAAAATAATTTAACTCAAACCCAAATCCACCCAGTCTGAAACCTCCGTTTAATCCCATAAGAAAGGTGGAATCTGTATTGAATTCAATGTCTAAAAAACTTGGTTTTTGAAGAGAAATCCCACTCTGAACTCCCAGATAAATAATATTAGAATAAGCATAGCCTATAATTAAAAATAATGAAAATGTAATAATAATGAAAACTTTTTTCATATCTCACCTTCTAAATAAATTAAGCATTTTCGGCTTAAAAACCGAATAATATCAATGGTTTTTAATTTTTAAACTCAAAATTCTAATTTCTCAATTCTCCAAACTATTTAGAATTTGTAATTTGGAACATTGTTATTTCGTTTAGAATTTAGTGCTTCGAATTTAGGATTTAAAATCATTTTTTAGTTTATCTAAATTTCAAAGAACCATTTATCTATCTTAACTTTATTCAATAGCTATCTTATTATTTTTTTATAATTTTTTCAACTAACCAGAGGCAAACCTTTTCTTGCTATTGTGCTTATAATTTCAACAAAATAATCCAGTTCCTGGAGAGATGTGTAAACATTTGGAGTAACCCTTATTCCTCGAAATTCTTCGTGTTTAATCGGGGTGGTAATTATGCGATGTTTCTGCCATAAATAGTTGGTAATTTTTTCAGGCTCAATTCCTACGATTTCAAAGGTGCAAAGGGCACAGCTCTGCTCTTTTTGAAAGGAAGTATGAAATCTAATATTTGGAATACCCTTTAATTTCTCAGCCCAGTAATTTTTAAGAAATCTAAGACGAGCTTCTTTTCTCCTGCTTCCTATACCATTATGAAAGGTCAAAGCATCCCCAATTGCCAGATAAATTGATGCAGGATGTGTTCCAATCTCCTCAAATTTTCTAATATTGTCTTTCATGCTTTCAGGAGCAGCCATCAAAGGCCATATTTTCCTGATTTTTTCCTTTTTAATATAAAGCATTCCTGTTCCTTTTGGAGCTAATAGCCATTTATGGAGACTTGTCCCAAAATAATCGCATCCCAAGTCTTTCTGTTTAAAATCTATGTGAGCAAATGAATGAGCTCCATCAACAAAAACTTCGATCCCACGAGCCTTTGCCATCTCACATATTTCTTTAACCGGCATAATCTGTCCTGTGAGGAAAATAATATGAGAAATAAGAATTACTTTGGTTTTTGGTCCAATTTCTCTTTCAAATACATCTACAATCTCGTTAAGATTTTTTGGAGGAGTTGGAATTTTAATTTTTCTTATTTTAATTCCTTCTCTTCTTGCCCTCTGTTCAAGAGTTGTAAGCATTCGCGGATAATCCTGGGTAGTGGTGAGAACTTCATCTCCTGGTTTTAGGTCAATTCCGAGTAAAAGAGTTTCCATTGCTTCGGATGCATTCCGCACAATGGCAATTTCTTCTGGAGAACATCCAAATAATCGAGCCAGACCGCTTCTAATTGTTTCCTTTTGCGGTTCAAGGATTTTCCACATTGTGTATACAGGAGCTTCCTCCTGTTCCCATGTGTATCTGCATACAGCCTCTGTAACCATTCTCGGAGACGGGCAAACTCCTCCATTATTCAGATTGATTAAGCCTCTGCTTATGGTAAAGCATCTTCTAATCTGGAACCAAAAGTCTTCATTCATTGCAGCCTGTTCAGGAGATAGATTGGAAATTTTTTGCGTTGCTGCTTCCAGCTTTTTAATTGTATTCTGTCCAAAGGAAGCAATTATCATTCCCAGACCAATTCCTTTCCCAATGGATTCTAAAAAAAGTCGGCGGTTTAAGTACATATGCACCTCCTTTTAAAGCTAAAAATTAAAAGTTAAAAACGAAAAATTACAATTTAAAATTAAAAATACAAAAATTATTGATAAGCTATTAAAAATTTACTCAATTTCAATGAGGGCTATTGCATAGGTTGCGATTGCTTTTCCCTCTCCTATTTCTCCCAGGCCTTCGTTCGTCTTTGCTTTTATTCCTATTGAATTTTCTTCTAATTCCAAGACATAAGAGAGGATTTTCTTCATGGAATTTATATACGGAGAAAGTTTTGGTTCTTCAGCAATAATCACGGAGTCAATATTCAGAATTTTGGCTTTTTTATTTTTTACTATTCTTATAACCTTTTCTAATAATTTTAGGCTTGAAATACCTTTATATTCTGGATCCGTATCCGGAAATAACTGCCCAATATCTTTTTCTCCTAATGCTCCTAAAATTGCATCAATAATTGCATGTATTAAAACATCTCCGTCTGAATGTCCGATTAAACCTTTATGAAATGGTATTTCTATTCCCCCAAGGTATAATTTCCGATTTTCTTCCAATCTGTGAATATCGTATCCTATGCCTATTTTAATTTTCAAGATAAAACTCCACTAATTTGAGGTCGAAAGGAGTGGTAATTTTAATATTTCTTATATCTCCTTCTACTGTGTAAACTTCGAGCCCGAGCTTTTCCACTAAATAGGCTTCATCAGTTCCGGCATATCCTTCTGAATATGCTTTATCAAAAGCTTCCTTAAGGATTTTCCAAGTAAATGCTTGAGGAGTTTGAACTCTAAAAATTTTATCCCGCTCCAGAGTTTTAATCACTCTATCCTCCTCACAAAATTTTACTGTATCCTCAATTGCAATTACAGGAATAGCTGCATTTTTCTCTTTTGCTTTTTCGATTACCCTTGTTATTAAATCTCGAGACACAAGGGGTCTTACACCATCATGAATTAAAATTAAATCTTCTTCTTTACAATTAATTTTTCTTAATCCTGAATAAACAGAATCAGTTCTCCTTTCACCACCTTTTACAATTTCCTTTACTTTATCATATTTATCTTTGAAAGGTTCACCTTGAACTGGACTATCCAGGACAAGAATGATTTCATTAATTAAAGGGTGGGAATTAAAAGTTTCAACAGAATATTCTAAAACCTGTTTTCCCTTCAGATAAACATATTGTTTTCTCTGCCCGAATCTTAATCCTTTTCCAGATGCCACAATTATTGCAAATACCTTCTGCTCAATCTCCATCATACCTTCCAAATATCATTTTCCCTGCTGTTGTTTGAAGCACGGAGGTAACAGTTATTTCAATGTTCTGTCCTATCTTCTTTCTCGAATTGTCAACAACTACCATTGTGCCATCATCTAAATAAGCAACTCCCTGGTCCTTTTCTTTTCCCTCTTTTAAAATATAAACTTTCATGGTTTCTCCTGGTAAAACAACAGGTTTCAGAGCATTTGCCAGTTCATTGATATTCAGCACAGGAATTGCCTGCAATTGAGCTATTTTATTGAGATTAAGGTCATTGGTTATAATTTTTGCTCCAATTCTTTTTGCCAGTTCAATGATTTTTAAATCAACCTCTTTTATATTTGGAAAATCCACATCTGAAATTGTTACTGTAACATTTGATGATTTCTTTAACTTCTGTAAAATATCAAGCCCTCTTCTGCCTCTTTGCCTTTTCAGCGGGTCTGAAGAATCTGCGATCATCTGAAGTTCCTTTAAAACAAAGCTTGGAATAACAAGTTCTCCTTCAATAAATCCAGTGTCACATATATCTGCAATTCTTCCGTCTATAATTACACTTGTGTCAAGTATTTTATAGCTTCTTCCCTCACCTCTTTCTTTAAAAAGTCTAATCATTGAAAGAGGGTCAAACCATTCTGATTTGCTTAGTCCGATTAATAAACCAATATAAGGCATAATAAGCAATAAAAATATTTTTATAAAAGTTCTGGCAGTAGAATCTTGAATAATGGATTCATAAATTAAACCTATTAACCAACCGAGAAAAATACCCAGAAAAGTTCCTATACTTGCGCCCCATAATACTTTAAATTGTGCCTTTCTTATTATTATTTCAAGACTTATAATTAAAATCCCGAGAATAAATCCTAAGATTGCACCATAAAGAACATTTTTAAAAGGAGAATAGAGATAACCTATTGTAGAGGTTAAAACAACAATAAAAAATCGCAAAATAAAAAACATCATTTGACCTCCATTAAAAAAGGATATTAATAGCTTCCCTTATATTTTTAGCTCCATAGATTTCCATTCCATCAATAATCTTTTCTTTTCCTGAATCCGAAAGATTACTCATAGGTACTAATGCCTTTTTAAATCCAAGTGAGAATGCTTCTTTAAGTCTTATATCAAGTTGAATTATGGAGCGAATTTCACCAGCTAAACCAACTTCTCCTAAAACTATGGTCTGTGGAGGAAGGGGTTTATTTTTTACACTGGAAACAATAGCTGAAATTACTGCAAGGTCAGATGCTGGTTCTTCAATTGTTAATCCACCAGCCACATTCAGATAAATATCATCTCCTGAAAAACTGTAACCGAGTCTTTTCTCAATAATTGCAAGCAACATTGATGTTCGAAAATGGTCAAGTCCAACCGTCATTCTTCGGGGATTACCCGTAAAAGGAGAAGACGAAATTAAAGCCTGAATTTCAACCAATAAGGGTCTTGAACCTTTAAGGGTGCAGAAAATTACACTTCCTGGTTCATTACTCACTTTTTCTTCAATAAAAAATGAGGAGGGATTTGGCACTGGAGTTAATCCCTCGCTTTTCATCTCAAAAACCCCAAGTTCGGATACTGGTCCAAATCTATTTTTAAAAACTCTCAGAACTCGATATTGATGGTTTCTATCCCCTTCAAAGAAAAGAACAACATCTACTATATGTTCAAGAGCTTTTGGACCTGCAAGGGTTCCATCTTTTGTAATATGACCAATAATAAAGGAAGGAATTAAATTGCTTTTAGCATAATAAAATACCTGATTAGCAACTTCCCTGACCTGACTTATAGTTCCGGGTGGCGAAGAGAATTTTGATGAGAAAATAGTCTGAATTGAATCAAGAATAAATATATCTGGTTTTAAATTCTCTGTTTCTTCAATAATTCTTTCTAAATTTGTTTCACTTAATAAAAAAAGAGAATTCACTTTTATCCCTATCCTTTCCCCCCTCATTTTTATTTGAGAAAGAGATTCCTCTCCCGAAACATACAGAACCTTTTTCCCGTTCATCGCAAAAGCATTACCAATTTGCAACAATAAAGTTGACTTTCCAATTCCAGGTTCTCCTCCTATTAAAACAAGAGAACCTTTAACTGTTCCTCCTCCTAAAACTCTATCAAATTCCTTTAACCCTGTTTGTATCCTTCCTTCCTCTTCCTTTTTTATTTCTGTAAATTGAATCGGCTTTGATGTTGAAATCAAACCTCTTTTTTCATCCTTTTCTTCTAATCTTTCTTCTAACATTGTGTTCCATTCAGAACATTGAGGACATCTTCCAAGCCATTTTAAGGACTGATACCCGCAGTTCTGGCAAACAAAAATGGTTTTTTCTTTCATTTAATTCCTATTCCTAAACCAAAGAAAAATTCTCTATTCTCTGAGAGAGTGAAATCCTCTATTCCAACAATCATATATATTTTTTTGTAAAAAGAATATTTAGTCAATACTCTAAAATGAGGGCTTCTCTCACGATTTAAATTGAAAACATCGAATGAAATTTTCATATTCTCATTGATTGGAAAATCAATTCCCATTCCAAATTCTGATTCTATTATTCCTCCTCTTACCCAGAAGAAACCAATTCTTTTTCCTCCAACAATGGAGAACTTAAACTTATCATCTGAAGGGTTCTTTGTAATCTGACTCCTGAAAATTAAATTTTCTTCAAATGATAGACTAAAATCAATGTAATTCTTTACTGACTTCGCTGATGTTAAATAGTAACCCCAGAAGCCTCCTCCCAGTTTGATTTTTGAGAGATTAATTAACTGGCTTTCCGCCCTCTCCACAGTTCTATCAATTCGTTGAAAAAACTCGGGGTCATTTATTAATTTTCCTACTGTTCCCTGTCCTTTGTCTATTTTTTCTAAATTTTTATTTAAAAGATTTATTGTTTTTTCTGCTTCCTTAATTAGATTCTCAATTCTTTCTAAATTATTTTTGATTTTACTTCTATTTTCTTCTGTAATCTCTTTCATAATTGAAGCTAACTCAGATAAATCATTTGAAACTTTCTCCATATTTTTATTCAAATTATCTAAAGTTTGGTTAAAAGCATTAAAGGTCCCCTGCATTTCAATGCGACTAAGTTGTCTGCTTGTTTCTTCTAAATTTTCAATGATATTTGAAATCCTCTCCGCCGTGTTACCCCTTCCAATAATGTTCTGAAGCTGCTGACTTATTGATTTCAATTCTTCTCCTATTGTTACAAACATGGAGCCTATTTGGTCAATACTTGGAGGCTGAATCCCTCTTATAATTCCATCAGGTTTTACATTTTCTTTTTCCTTGCCAGGAATAATCTCAATATATTTTTCTCCCATGAGACCCAAAGAGGAAACACATGCTATGGAATCTCTTGGGATTTTTATTCTTGAGTCTATTAACATTAAAACTTCAGCTTTTCCTCCTTTTAATCTTATTCCTTTCACTCTTCCAATTTTTACTCCTGCTAATCTCACAGATGCATTTTTCTCAAGACCTGCAATAGAATTAAAATAGGAAAATAAATTATAGCCCTTTTTTGTGAACATAAGACTTACATTTCCTATTTTAATTATAAATATGACTAAAATAATAATAGCTATAGAAACAAAAATTCCAATTTTAATTTTACTTTTATAAGTCACCTGGAACATTTTAATCACCAAGAACTAATAGGACCCTCTGCCTCGCCATGTATGAATTGTTGTATCACAGGATTTGTTGAATTTTCAATTTCTTCTGGAGTCCCTATCTCAATTATTTTTCCATCATAAAGCATTGCAATTTTGTCTCCTACTTTAAAGGCACTTCTTATATCATGAGTTATAATTACAGAAGTCACCTTTAATTCATTTTTCATTTTTATAATTAACTCATTTATTGCATCTGCTCTTATAGGGTCAATGCCTGTTGATGGCTCATCGTAAAGGATTATCTCAGGATTGTAAGCAATAGCACGAGCTAAACTCACTCTTTTCCTCATTCCTCCACTTAATTCATGAGGCATCAAATTCTCTATACCGGGAAGTCCAACCTTCTCCAAACAATTAGCTACAATTTTTCTAACTTCTTCAGAGGAAAGATTAGTATGTTTCTCAAGCCCAAAACTGATGTTCTCTCCAACTGTTAAAGAATCAAACAATGCTCCTTCTTGAAAAACCATCCCTATTTTAACATATTTTTTTATTTCCTCATTCTTCAAATTCGTAATTTCTATTCCTTTTACATAAATCTTCCCTTTATCCGGCTTCATTAATCCTATTAAATGTTTCAAAAGGACAGTTTTCCCGACTCCGCTCGGACCAATAATCACCATTGTTTCACCTTTGGCAATTTTTAGATTAACACCTTTCAAAACTTTCTTTGAATTTATAGTTTTGTGCAAATCAATGATTTCAATCATTGGTGTAAAGTGCTCGGTAAAAATTTACTCCAGAAAAAATTTACTATTAATATTAGAATTGATGCAACTACCACTGAATTCGTAGTTGACCTTCCTACCCCTTGAGCACCACCTTCTGTTTTTAATCCGTAATAGCATCCAATAATAGCAATGATAATTCCAAATGAAGAGGCTTTTATAAGTCCTGTTATAACATCCCATGTTTCAATATATTGGAGAGTAATACTGTAATAAAGATATTTGTTGACTTTCATTATATAAACCATATATCCGTAACTGCATAATAAACCAATCGCATCTCCAAATACAGTTAGAAGGGGTAACATCAGGAAAGCAGCAATTGTTCTTGGAACTACAAGATATTTAATTGGGTCTGCTCCAAGAGTATAAAGGGCATCTATCTGCTCTGTCACCTTCATTGAACCAATTTCTGCTGCTATTGAAGCACAAATTCTTCCAGCTACCATTAATCCTACCAGAACAGGTATCAGTTCTTTTACAAGACCAAGGGCAATCACTGGCCCTGCATAGGCTTCAGAGCCAGGTCCAATATATCTATGAAAACCAATATAGCCCCATAAAGCATAAACAAGACCTGTAAATGCTGCAGTTAGAGTTACTACAGGAAGAGAATTCACTCCAATTTCTTCCAGTTGCCTTATAAAAATCTTTTTCTCCCAAGGCTTTCTGAAAGTATTTATAAGAGTTTGATAAAAAAGAAATGAAACTTCTCCAATCCCCTCAAAAAATTTAATATATGTTTTTGGGAAAAATTTTTTTTGATTCATGATAATGACTAAATTAGCTAACAGCCCGGAATTCTCTGTCTGCAAATTTGCTGAATTCTTTTAAAAAGGCGAGCTTTACTGTTCCAATTGGTCCATTCCTCTGTTTTGCCACTATTATATCGGCAATACCCTCATTTTCCAAAGTTGGACGATACATCTCTTCACGATAAATAAAGATAACAACATCAGCATCCTGCTCAATTGCACCTGATTCTCTCAAATCTGAGAGTTGAGGTCTACTCGCCCTTCCTGCTCTTTCTGGTGCTCTGCTGAGCTGAGATACACCAATTACTGGAATCTGTAATTCCTTTGCCAATTCTTTCATGGACCGGGAAATGAAGGAAATTTCTTGAGTTCTATTTTCAAATTTTCCGCCCCCCCTCATTAATTGAATATAATCTATGATCAGAAGGTCAAGTTTATTTTCCATTCTTAATCTTCGGGCTTTGGCTTTCATCTCAGTTACAGTTAATGCAGGTGTTTCATCAACGAAAATATTTGATTGGGCTAACTTATTAAAAGCTAAAACAATCTTATTCCATTCTCTGTCATTTATATATCCATTCCTTACTTTTTGAATATTTACCTGGGCTTCAGCACACAACATTCTAATAGCAACCTGCTCCTTAGCCATCTCAAGGGTGAAAATTCCTACAGAATGTCCCTCTTTACATGCCACATTCTGGGATATATTTAATGCAAGAGCTGTTTTTCCCATTGAAGGGCGACCAGCTATAACAATAAAATCTGAATTATGTAGGCCTGAAATAAGAGAATCCAGATCTCGAAACCCTGTTGGTAAACCAGTAATAAACTGTTTTCTTTTTGAAAGGGATTCGACGATTTCAAGGGTCTGCTCAGCAATAACCTTCATTGGAAGAAAACCGGGTTTAATCCTTTCTTCAGCCAGTTCAATAAGGGAGGTCTGTGCCTGATCTAAAATTTCATCTGTCTCGAATTTTTCTTCATAGCTTGCCTCTATTATTCTTGCAGAGGAAAAAATTAATTTTCTTAAAATGGCTTTTTCTTTTATAATTTTCGCATAATATTCCACATTGAGAGCCTTAGGAACACCGTCCAGAAGAGAAGATATATAGGATGCTCCTCCTACACTCTCTAATTCTCCACTCTTTTTTAAAGCCTCAGTTAATGAGAGAAGGTCAATAACTTCTCCCTTATCCGTAAGTTCGATTATTTTATTAATAATTTTTTGATGTGCTTCCCGGTAAAAATCCTGAGGATTAATTATTGATAGGACAACATTTAGATTCGAATTCTTTACAAGAATACCCCCAAGTACTGCTTTCTCCGCTTCATCACTATGGGGAGGGGTTTTTCTCGTGAAAATCGAATCTAAATCCATATTATTCCTCTTTATTTCCTCCCTTTTCTTTTTTCTCCTCTTTACTTTCTTTCGGTTCTTCTCTAAGCACCTCAATATTTATTTCTGCTGTGACATCATGATAAATTTTAATGGGAACTGAATAGTTTCCCAGTCTTTTAATGGGTTCTTCAATTAAAATCTTTTTCTTATCTATCTTGTATCCTTCCTTTTCCAGAGCTTCTTGAATATCACCTGATGTTACAGAGCCAAAAATTACATCTTTTTCACCAGCCTTTCTGTAAAAAGTTAATTTTAACTTGCTAAGATTTTCTGCCAGTTCCTCTGCTGATAGCTTTTCCTTTTCGATTCTTTTCAAAATCGCCTTTCTTTCAATCTCAATCATTTTAAGATTTGAGGGAGTTACTTCTATAGCGATTTTTTTGGGAATTAAATAATTTCTCCCATATCCAGGGGCTACTTCAACTATATCTCCCTTTCGCCCCAGATTAGGCACATCTTCTCTTAGTATTACCTTCATTTTTCACTCCTTTTATTTTTTAATCTGCTACAAATGGTAATAGAGCTAAAATTCTGGCTCTTTTTATTGCAACTGCCAGACGTCTTTGATGAAAAGCACAATTTCCAGTCATTCTTCTTGGTAGGATTTTCCCCCTTTCAGGAACAAACCTTCTTAGAAGGTCTACATCTTTATAGTCAATGTAATCAATTTTTTCATGACAGAATTTGCAATACTTTTTCTTGGGTACAAAATATCTTTTTATCTGTTCCTTTTCCTTTCTTTCTTCCTTCATTGGCTCTCCTCCTTTTTCTCTTCATCAGATGATATTTCAATTACTTGTTGAGTTTTTGCCTTCTTCCTTTCCTCATAAACATGTTTATCAAGTTTTACTGTCATAAATCGAATAATGGATTCATGCTGTCTAAATTTCCTCTCAAGTTCATGAGGAACAGAAGGTGGTGATTCATGGGTCAAGAAAAAGTAGTAAGCTTCTTCAAAATGATTGATAGGATATGCAAGTTTTCTCTTTCCCCATTCTTCTAAATCAAATATCTCTCCTCCTTTATCTTTTACTATTCCGGTTATTTCGTCAACAATTTTTTTCACCTCTTCCTCATTAAGATTTGGTGCAATTAAAAATGCTGTTTCATAGGGTCTCATTTTTTACCTCCTTATGGATTTAAAGCCTCCTCATTCTCATGAAGAGGCAAGGAGACCTTTTCTCC
>CAZWBN010000029.1:0-3649 GCA_964632095.1 uncultured Clostridia bacterium
GGATTTTCAAAAATAAAGTAGGAAGAATTAAATTGAAATTTCAGGAGATGTTTTAAAATGAAATAATTTATTCCTGCTGTTAATTCATGTTTTAAATCCTTATTTTTTTGTGTGCTTGGATTTAGGAAAGAATATCTAAATGCGAATTCAAATTTTTTGAAAATTAAATATCCTGCTTGAATTCTAAATCCCAAAGCCTGAACACTTTCAATGTTTATATTTTCAGGATTTATATTTCTAAAATGGAAATCTCCCTCAAAGGAAAATCCTTTATACTTAATAGCAATATCTGTGGTTATTTGAAATACATTGCTTTTACCACCAGAAGCTTCCATAACCATGGAAGCAAGATGCTTGCGGTCATCTAAGTTTTCCCTCAATGGGTCGAAACGGGGAAAATATATTATTCCAATACCAAATGCTAATATTCTTCTCTCCGGAAATTCCAGCGAAGATTGGGAATAGGAAAATTTTCCATTAGGAGTTAACATTAATCTTCCAGCATATAGGAAGCTATTATCAAGGTTTTCACTATTTTTTCCAGAGCCATTAAAAATTCCAATACTATATTCTATTCTGTCAGAGATATTTCCATTCAAAGAAAATCCTATATCACGCCCTGCCCTGAATTCTTCATTGGTTAAAGAACGGTCAATTAATTGAAGATAAGCTGGTGAAGTTAAATATTCCCTGTCAAAAGGGACTTTGAACTGTCCAATTTTTGGGTGAATTTCTTTTAAGAAGGTAAAATCAATAAATAAGTCTCTAACCGCAATCTGGGACTTTTCTAATTGGAGTTGAATTTTATAATTAAGCCATGAGTAAAATGCATTTCCACTTAGATAAAGTCGGGCTCTTTTAATTTGGAAACTTCTTTGAGAAGGTTTTACATTATTATAATATATATTATAAAATGCTGAAAACTGAAGACAATTTTTTAATTTCATGGAAAATTTACCGTCACCAGTTTTAATGTAAAAACCATTTTTGTAACCGGTTTTTATTTCGGTTGAATGAACATTAAACGATATTAAATAAATAATAGTTGATATGCCAAGAAAAATTCTGAGGATTCTCATTCTTTTTCCCTCCTAAAAGCATAAAGATATTAAAACTTATCAATTTTTAGCAAAGTTAGCAATACTTATATAATGAAATAAAAAATTTACTTTGGAATAAAGTTTGTATAATATTTTGGGAGGGAGGAGAAAACATGATCAAGTCATTGAGATTAAAAAGGGTAAGGGAAGTTTTATGTTTTTTTATTTTATTTTTATTTCTCAATCTCCTGACTATTCAAGCCACTGAAAATTTTCTCAATACTTTAGATTCTTATATTGAAAAAGTTCGTAAAGAATGGAAAGTTCCGGGTTTGGCTGTAGCTTTAGTCAAAGATGGAAAGATGATTTTTGCAAAAGGTTATGGTGTTCGCAAATTAGGGGAACCTGTTCCTGTAACTCCAGAAACACTTTTTGGAATTGCTTCTAATACAAAAGCATTTACTACAGCTGCACTCGCAATCCTTGTTGATGAAGGAAAGATTAAGTGGGATGATCCAGTTATTAAATATTTGCCAGATTTTTGTATGTTTGATCCTTATGTAACACGGGAAATTACCATTCGGGATTTGGTGACACATCGTAGCGGTCTTGGATTAGGAGCAGGAGACCTACTTTACTGGCCTCAATCCACATATTCACGGAAGGAAATAATATATCGAGTGCGTTTTATCAAGCCATATTTTGGTTTTAGAAGCAAATTCGCTTATTGCAATATTCTTTACATTGTAGCTGGAGAAATTATACCTGCTGTGACAGGAAAGACCTGGTCTGAATTCATAAAAGAGCGAATTTTTAAACCCGTTGGTATGACTTCCAGTACCACAAGCATCAAGGAGTTTCGTCCGGGCAGGAATATTGCTTCTCCTCATACAAGATTTAATGGACAGATTAAACCAGTGAATTATGAGAATTTGGACAATGTTGGTCCTGCAGGTGCTATTAATTCAAATGTCCTTGATATGTCAAAATGGATTATTGTTCACCTTAACTCAGGGCTTATTCGAAATTCACCAAAAGGTGAAATACGCTTATTTAGTGTCAATGCATCAAAGGAGATGTGGTCTCCTCAGACAATTATTCCAATTAGAGATTATCCACCTGAGCTTGCTAAAATTAAACCGAATTTTTTTGCATATGGTTTGGGATGGATGTTAAGAGACTATTATGGACATAAAATAGTCTATCACACTGGCTCTATTAAAGGTATGGTATCCAGAGTTACACTTGTTCCTGATTTGAAACTGGGTATAGTTGTGCTCACGAATCAGGAGTCAAGACAGGCTTATGAAGCTATCACTTATTATATACTGGATCATTATCTTGGTATATCTCCCACTGACTGGATAACTGCATTTAAAAAAGCAGAGCAGAGGACTGAAGAAAGAGTTGCAAAGATTATGAAAAATTTGACTCTTAAAAGAGTTAAAAACACAAAGCCTTCCCTTGATATTTCAAAATATGCTGGGCGCTATATTGACCGATGGTATGGGGAAATGGTGATTGAGAAGGTAAACGATAAACTTGTGATGCGTTTTCTCCATACACCTGCATTAGTAGGAGATTTAGAGCACTGGCACTATGATACCTTTATTGTGCGATGGAGAGACCGCAGTCTCAATGCTGATGCTTTTGTAACCTTTATGCTCAATTATAAAGGGGAAATTGAACAGATGAAAATGGTGCCTGTTTCACCACTCACTGATTTCAGTTTTGATTTTCAAGACCTTCTTTTTAAACCTGTAAAATTAAAAAATAAATTTAAAGAGGTTAAAAAATGAAATTTATTGAAGATCCAAGAATAAAAGTAAGTAGAAAAAGTTTTATCATAGCCTGGGTATTTTACTTGATTTATGTTGGTGTGATTATGTTTCTTTCCTATAAATTGGGAATAAAGCCTTTTGTCTGGGGACTTCCACGCTGGGTTGCAATAGGGAATATTTTAATACCATTTGCATTTGTTATCATACTGATATTTGTTGTGGAGAAATTTATACCTGATATTCCACTTACTGATGATAATAAAGAAAACGGAGAAATAGAAAGATGAATGCAGCTACTATTTCTTTTCTGGTTTATACAATTATATTGGTTATTATTGGAATATTGTCCTACCGCATAGTGGAAAAAGTCCCAATCAGAAAATATGAAGAGGAGTTTTACGCAGCAGGAAGAGGACTTGGTGGCATCATAGTTGCTTTGATTATTGCTGGAGGCTTAGCGAGCGCAGGAACCTTTATTGCAGGACCTGGAATGTGTTATGCATATGGTTATTCATGGGTGCTCCTCAATAATTTTCAGATTTTCATGAACCTTTTATTATTAGCTCCTATAGGCATAATTATAGGAATTGTTGCTCGGAGAATTAATGCTGTGACATATCTCGATATTTTTAGAGCTCGATATCAGAGTAAGACTATTATCATACTTTTAGCTTTTCTTGTAACAATATTCTTATTGCCATATATGGCGACTCAATTTGTAGGTGCTTCCAGGGTAATATCACAGATGACAGGGATGGGTTATATAACTTCACTTGCTCTTGGTTCCATTGTTGTATTGATTTACTGTGTATTGGGAGGAATGAGAGG
>CAZWBN010000029.1:3749-15497 GCA_964632095.1 uncultured Clostridia bacterium
ATTAAACCTGATCTTGCCATTCCTGATGAAATAGCTCCATGGTTGGCAATGCATGTAATTCCCTCAGCTCTTGGAGGAATTGTACTGGCAGGAATTGTTGCTGGAATTCAGACAACTGTGGCTGCTATGGCAATTATTATTACTTCAAGTATTGCAAAGAATTTCCTTAAAGAAATCAAGCCTGATATTACTTCTGAAAAAGTAAAAGTGGTGTCAAGATGGACAATGGGAGCTTGTTTTGTAATAGCAATAAGTTTGGCTCTTCTTCAACCTCCATTGATTCAATGGATTATTTTCTTTTCAATTGGAGGGTTAGAAGCAGCAACTTTTGGACCAATTCTTTTAGGAATGCTCTGGAAAAGAGGAAATAAGTGGGGGGCACTTACATCTATATGCTGGGGTATTACTTTGTATGGAATTCTTAATACAATAGCTCCAAAGGAATGGTTGCTTGGAACTCATCCTTCATTGATTTCTGTGTTAACAGCAGTGCTTGTTTATATAATAGTCAGTCTTATAACTTCCCCTCCAGCAGACGATATTATGCATACATTTTGGGGTTCTAAATCTTTAAATAATTTTTAAAAAACTTTAAAAAGGAGAAATATAAGATGGGAAAATTAAAAATTACAAGCATTGAAATTTATAAGGCAGACATAGAACTTAAAGAACCATTTAAAATTGCCATTATGGAAATAGTTAGTGCAAATAGTATTTTCGTAAAAATCAATACAAATGAAGGTATTTATGGTATTGGAGAGGCTAATCCTACCTGGAGAATTACGGGTGAGACTCAATTAACAAATTTTGAAATTGCTGTTGACCTTGCCAGATTATTAATAAATAAAGATCCTTTAAATATTGAAGAGCGTATAAAAGAAATGAGTAATTTTTTGGTTCATAATACAACTATACGAAGCGCATTTGATATGGCGCTATATGATTTATTGGGTAAAGTAGCCGGGCTCCCACTATATGCTGTTTTAGGGGGTGGAAAACGTTCTCTATTTACAGATTACACAATAGGCATAAGTACACCGGATTCCATGGCTGAGAAAGCTGTCTATTATAAAAATCAGGGTTTAAAAGCTATAAAGGTAAAGCTTGGAACAACAAAGGAACAGGATATTGAAATAATTAAGAAAATAAGGCTTGCTATAGGCGATGAATTACCTATTCGAATTGATGCTAATCAGGGGTGGGATTATAAAACAGCTACATATGTTTTAAAAGCACTTGAGCCCATGGGGATCGAATATTGCGAACAGCCGGTAGCATACTGGGATTACGAAAATATGAGACGAGTGAGAGCTAATACTTCAATTGCTATTATGGCTGACGAGTCGTTATTTGACCATCATGACGCCTTTAAACTTGCATGCTTAGGATGTTGCGATTATTTTAATATAAAGTTAGCGAAATCCGGTGGAATACATACAGCTTTGCGAATTAATAATATTGCTGAAAGTGTTGGTATTTACTGTATGATAGGATGCATGCTTGAAACAAGGCTTGGTTTAACAGCAGCTGCTCATGTAATGAGTGCCCGAACCAATATTCGTTATGCAGACCTTGATGGTTATTCATTTCATAAGATTGATCCGATTATCGGTGGTGCAAATTTCAATCGCGGGGAAATAATATTGCCTGATACTCCAGGTCATGGTGCCGATGTTGACCCTGATTTTCTAAAACAATGTGAGAGAAGAATAATTAAATAGTTAGAAAATTTGAAATCAAGCAGAGCATAATTGATTACTTCAAAATTCACGCTTGTCAGCGTTTTTTGCTTAAGTTATAATTTAAATATGCCAATTTATGAATTTATTTGCAAAAAATGTAACAAAAAATTTGAAACTCTTGTAAAAATAGGGAAGGAAAAAGAAGTTTCCTGCCCGAATTGTGGAAGCTCCAATTTAGAAAAATTACTTTCCTCCTTTGGAATAGGTGGAGAAAGTAATAAATTGTCATCTTCATCAGCATGTTCTGTTTGTTCAACTAAAACCTGTTCCACATGCAAGTAAATTAATATTCAATTAATATTTGACATTATCTTCTCTCATAGATAAATTATTCCTTACCATGGAAGAAATTTTAATAGGCGTTGATACAGGTGGAACTTTTACTGATTTTGTAATTTATAAAAATGGTAAATTAGAGATAAAAAAGATTCCCTCCACTCCACATGACCCTTCCATTGCTATTTTAAAAGGAATCAAAAACTACATAAAAAACAATTCAATTTTAAAAGTAATTCATGGTTCAACCGTTGCTACCAATGCTCTTCTTGAAAGAAAAGGCGCAAAAGTAGCTTTCATTACAACACGGGGATTTGAAGATATTATTTTTATCGGGCGTCAGACAAGAAAATATTTATATAATTTAAAGGGAGAGAAAGTAAATTATTTGGTTTCACCGAATAATTGTTTTGGATTGTCAGAGAGAACTCTCTCTTCAGGGGTGATTGAGAAGAAAATATCATTTAAGGAATTGGAGAAAATAATAACAAAATTGAAGTCAAAGAAAATCGAATCTATTGCATTAGTGTTTATTAATTCTTACATAAATCCTGAAAATGAGAAAACAGTTGCTGAAGAATTAAGAAAAAACAATTTTTTAGTCTCCGTTTCTTCAGAAATTTTGCCTGAGTATAGAGAATATGAAAGAGCCTCGACAACTCTTATTAATGCTTATGTAATGCCTGTGGTTAATAATTATTTAAAGAATTTAGAATCAAAAATTCCAAAAGTGGACTTAAAAATAATGCAATCCAATGAAGGGTTTATTTCTTCTAAAAGGGCAAGAAAAGAAGCTGTAAAAACAATTCTTTCTGGCCCAGCAGGTGGTGTAGTAGGAGCTTTCTATTTAAGTAAATTAATTGGAAATACAAAAATCATTACTTTTGATATGGGAGGAACATCAACAGATGTCTCTCTTATAGATAATGAGATAAAAAGGACGACTGAGGCTTACATAGAAGAGTTTCCTTTGAAAATTCCAATAATTGACATTCATACTGTAGGAGCTGGAGGTGGGTCAATAGCTTATATAGACCAAGGAGGGGCATTAAGAGTAGGACCTCAAAGTGCAGGCGCAGACCCTGGTCCTGCATGTTATGGAAAGAGTTTTCATCCAACTGTAACTGATGCTAATCTTGTGCTGGGAAGACTTGACCACGAGAATTTCCTTGGTGGAAAAATGAAAATATATCCGGAAAGAAGCATTAAAGCAATTGAGAAATTAGCTAAAAGATTGAATAAATCTATTAAAGAAACTGCAGCTGGTATCGTTGAAATAGCAAATACAAATATGGAAAGAGCCATAAGAGTTATTTCTATTGAAAGAGGATATGATCCAAGAAATTTTGCGCTTTTTTCATTTGGTGGAGCAGGAGGAATGCACAGTGCTGAGCTTGCTATGAGATTAAAAATACCTATGGTTATAATTCCAAAAAGGGCGGGAGTTTTATCAGCTTTAGGAATGCTATTAGCTGATTCTGTTAAGGATTATACTCGTTCAATTTTAAAAACATTAAATCAAATTGATCATGAGAAAATAAATGAAATTTTTAAAGAAATAATAGAAGAAGGAATAAAGGAAATGAAAGAAGAAGGATTTTCTTTGAAAGATATTAAGATCTTAAAATTTATGGATTTACGATATCTCGGTCAGTCATATGAAATCACAGTTCCTTATTCTTCAGATTTTATTGAAGATTTTCATCATCGGCATCAAATTCTTTACTCTTATTCTCATCTTGATAAACCGGTTGAGATAGTTAATTTAAGAATAAAATGCATTGGAAAAACTGAAAAAGTTAATTTACCCAAATATCCTGTTTCCAGAAAAACTATATGTGATAGTTATTTCAAAAAACAAAAAATTTTTTACAATGGAGAAGAATATGAAGGTAAAGTTTTCTTGAGAGACAACCTTCAACCAGGAGATATAGTAAAAGGACCAGCTTTAATTGTAGATTTTGAATCTACAGCTTTTATTCCACCTTTGCATTTTGCTGAAGTAGATTCTTATCTAAATCTAATAATAAAGGGTAAATCATGAATTTTGACCCAATTGAATTAGAAGTTTTTAAGAATATTTTTATTTCAATTGCTGAAGAAATGGGAATGGTTCTGGGAAGAACAGCCTTTTCTCCAAATATAAAAGAAAGGAAGGATTTTTCATGTGCGCTTTTTGATGCTAAAGGAGAAACTTTTGCCCAAGGAGCACATATTCCAGTTCATCTCGGAGCAATGAGTCTTTCAGTTCAATCAGCTTTAAAGAAGATCGAGATAGAGCCCGATGACACAGTAATATTGAATAATCCCTATGAAGGAGGAACTCATCTTCCAGATATAACTTGTATATCGCCCTTATTCATAGATAATAAACCTCTATTTTTTATAGCTAATAGAGCTCATCATTCAGATGTAGGTGGTATTACCCCGGGTTCAATGCCCCTTGCAACCAGTATATTTCAAGAGGGAATTATAATTCCTCCCTTAAAGATAATTTCAAAAGGAAAAATAAATAAAGAAGTTCTTCAACTTATTCTTTCCAATGTAAGAACCCCAGAGGAAAGGGAAGGAGATTTAAGAGCACAGCTTGCAGCAAATGAGATAGGGAAGGAAAGATTAAAGGAAGTTATAGAAAAATATGGTTTAGAAAAAATTTTAAAATACACAGAATATTTGAAATCTTATACGGAAAGAATTTTAAGAAAAGTTATTTTCTCTATCCCTGATGGTGTGTATTCTTTTTCCGATTATCTTGATGATGATGGAGTATCCGACCAGCCAGTAAAAATTGCTGTTGAATTAAAAGTTAAGGGAGATGAAATAGTGATAGATTTTAGCGGTTCTTCTCCTCAGGTGGAAGGAAGCGTGAATGCCAATTTTGCAGTTACTTTTTCTGCTGTGCTTTATGTTTTTAGATCTCTAATTGAGGAAGATATTCCGTTTAATTCGGGTCTCATGAGACCGTTAAAAGTGATAGCTCCAGAGGGGACAGTTGTAAATGCAACTTTCCCTTCAGCAGTGGCTGGAGGTAATGTGGAAACATCTCAGAGAATAGTTGATGTTTTATTGGGTGCTCTTTCTAAAGCAATACCTGATAGAATTCCTGCTGCAAGCCAGGGGACAATGAACAATATTGCTTTTGGAGGATACAGTCCTGATAAAAAAATGAATTTTGCTTATTATGAAACAATAGGAGGAGGGATGGGTGCAAGTAAAACAATGTCTGGAAGAAGTGGAGTTCATACCCATATGACAAATTCCCTGAATACCCCAGTTGAAGCATTAGAAGCTTACTTACCAATAAAAATAAACAGATATTGTCTGAGAAAAGGATCCGGTGGAAGAGGAAAGAACAGGGGAGGGGATGGTATAATCCGTGAATATGAATTTCTTGTTCCTATTGAAGTCACAATAATTTCCGAAAGAAGAAAGTTCTCTCCATACGGATTACTTGGAGGAGAATGTGGAAAAAAAGGAAAGAATATTTTAATTTCAAAAAACAAAAAAATTTATTTAAATTCAAAAATTAATCTCAAAGTTAATCCAAAAGATAGACTTATTATAGAAACACCCGGTGGAGGTGGATATGGCTCGAAAGAGTAAAAAATTTTCCTTTGGCCCTGGATTTCTGATTACCGCAGCTTTCATAGGGCCCGGAACAGTAACCACCTGTTCATTAGCCGGTGCTAAATTTGGATATTCATTAATTTATGCTCTTCTTTTTGCAACTATAACAACCATAATTCTTCAGGAAATGAGCGGAAGATTGGGTTTGGCAAGTGGTTTTGATTTAGCCCAGTCTTTAAGAGAATTTCCGGAAAACAAAATTATAAAAATTATTTATATTTTACTAACATTTAGTGCAATTACTTTTGGCTGTGCAGTTTATGAAGCTGGCAATATAATTGGTGGCTCTCTCGGTCTTGAAATGGTTACTCCAGTTTCGAAAAATTATTGGGTTATATTGATTTCTTTTCTTGCAGGAGTGTTTTTAAGCACAGGCAAATATCACTGGATAGAGAAATTTTTAATAACCCTTGTCGCTATTATGGGATTTTCCTTTCTG
This sequence comes from uncultured Clostridia bacterium, assembly GCA_964632095.1. Taxonomy (GTDB): domain Bacteria; phylum Acidobacteriota; class Aminicenantia; order JdFR-78; family JdFR-78; genus JdFR-78. The sequence continues at coordinate 9,834 of CAZWBN010000029.1, forward strand.
ACAACAGCAATAATAGTGCACCCAGATTTTAAAAATATTTTAAAAAGTTTTATTCCGAGTTTTCCTTCCAATTCTTTCTATTATATTTTGGCTCTTATTGGAACAACTGTTGTCCCATATAATCTCTTTCTTCATTCTGCAGTGGTTAAGGAAAAGTGGAAGTCCATTAAAGAATTATCAAATTTAAGAAGAGATTTAATTCTTTCAATTTCGTTGGGGGGAATAATTTCAATTTCAATTATAATAACCTCTGCAGTAGCTTTTTATGCAAGAGGAATTTCTCTTGAAAAAGGAGCTCAATTAGCAGAACAATTGGAACCTTTATTCGGGCCAGTTGCAAAGATACTTTTTGGAATAGGATTTTTTGCTGCGGGAATGAGCTCAGCTCTTACAGCTCCCTATGCAGCTGCTTTTGCTTCAGCAGGTGTTTTTAACTGGAAAAGAGGCAAAAAAGATTTTAGATTTAGTCTTGTCTGGGCAGGAGTTATCTTAATTGGTCTTTTTGTTTCTCTTTTAAATTTTAATCCTTTAGCAGTAATTGTTTTTGCTCAAGCAGCAAATGGTCTTATTTTACCTGTTGCTTCTATTTTTCTCCTTTTAGTTTTAAATGACAGAAATAAACTTCGTAATTATGCTAATAATTTATTCCAGAATATTCTTGGAATTATCACTGTGGCAATAGTTTCAGCTATTGGGATTTGGCATATAATCCGAATCTTTTTACATTAAAAAAACAAGGAGGAGGATAATATGAATAGGAGGAAATTTTTAAAATCTACCATAATTGGAGGAGGGATAACTTTATTAATTTCAAAAGGGTATTCACTCAAATTTTTTCCTAAGCCAAGTAAAAAGAAGTGGGCTATTCTTTTCGGAACACGATATGGAAGCAATAGAGACGCAGCAATATGGATTTCAGAAGGAATGGGTGCAATAGCAGATGTTTTTGATGCACGAGAAAATCCTGACCTTTCTTCTTTTGATTATATAATTGTTGGCTCAGGAATATATAATGGAAAAATTGCTCAACCTTTAGAATTATACTTAAAGAAGAATTCTTCACTAATTTCAAATAAAGTAATTGCTGTATTTACAGTATGTGGAGCAGGAGGGAGTGAACGGGCGAACTTATATTTAGAAGAAATTGCAAATCTATGTAAGGCAAAACCGATTTTAAAAAGGTCATTTCCTGGAAGAATAACCAAAAGATTACTCAGCAAAGAAGATTATAAGAGTTTGGAGAATTTTTATAAAAGGATGAATCGTCCATTTGAAGATTATGATAGACTTCAAAGAAAAGATTGTCTTAAGTTTGGTGAGGATATTTTAAAGAGATTCAGTAAAGGTTAAGGAATAATATTTTTTTCTCTTGACAATTATTATATTCATTTCTCAATGTAGATAATCTTTTTGCAAAGGGAATGACCGTTGGTTTAACTCTTGGTTTAACCTTTTGAAATATTAAAGTTCCAGAAATAATTTAGTAAGTAATGCAGTTCTTTCAATAAGAGAAGAAATGTATAAATGCTCATTTTTACTGTGAATACCATTTCCTGCAGGACCGAGACCATCTACAGTAGGGACACCAATATTTGAGGCAAAAGAAGCATCAGATCCCCCTCCAGATTTTCCGGCTATTATTTCTATCCCTGAACTTTCTCCGATTCTTTTAATCCTTCTGAATAGATTCATAGAAACTTTTGTTTTTTCCATAGGAGGACGAAAACTTAATTCTTTAAAACTTAATCTGGCATCTTCAAATTTTGGCCTTAAATTATTGAAAAATTCCAGCACTTTTTCTTTATCCTTTGTTTTCCAGAATCTTATATCCAAAATTGCTTCTGCATAATCAGGAACAACATTTACTTTTTCTCCACCTTTAGTTAAGCCTACATTAATTGTGATTCCTCCTTTCTGTATTTTTTTTAGCCTTAGTAATTGATGAGATAACTCAAGGATTGCATTAACCCCTTTTTCCGGGGAACTCCCGTGTGCTGATTTTCCAGTAGCAATTAATTTTCCCACCATCCGTCCCTTTCTCTGCATTTTTAAAGCTCCATTTGGAAGTGCTGGTTCTAAACATAGAACATATTTTGATTTCCTTGCAAAATCAATAATATATTTTTCTGAATGGTGACTGCCCGTTTCCTCTTCTGAATTGCAAAAAACTATTATTGTTTTTCTTGATTTCAAACCTAAATCCTTAAGAGCAAGAAGAGCAAAATAGCTCATTGTAGCTCCTGCTTTCATATCCAAGACACCAGGTCCAAAGATTTTATCCTTTTCAATTCTAAAAGGCATTTCTTTTATTTTCCCAATTTCCCATACAGTATCCAGATGTAAAAGCACAAGAATTTTTTCTTCGCTTTTACCTTTAAATTTTGCAATTCCAAAATCACCAACTTCGCTCTGAGCTATTTTAGATGTTTCCATTCCAAGCTTTCTAAGTTTATTCAGATAAAAATTGGAACATTTATCCACTGCTTCCTTGTCGTGAGTGGGCGATTCAAGATGAACCAATTCTTTAAGAAAACCAATAATCTCTTTTTCCCTTTTCTGAAAATAATTAATTATATCCATTTCTTACTCCCTGAAATGGATTTTACTATATTCCAATTTGACAAACAATAAATTTTAAGGGAATAATAAATATCTTATGAGGAGAAAAATTTTACTAATTTGTTTGGTTCTGATTTTTACTGTATCTTATCTAAAAGCTCAGAAAATTTCTTTTGCTCTCGGTCTCAAAGTTCAATATGCAGACCCGATAAATAAGTTATATAATGGAGACTTTATGTCTGGACTTTTATTTAATCTGAAAATAGGGGATAATTTTGTAATTGAAGTTGACTCCGGCAACTGGAAAAGTGAAGTCAAGCAAAAAACAAATGGACTCTATCCAGGAGAATTGTCTATTACACCAATTCTGGTGAGTGGTTTGTTTCTATTTCCTCTTGGTAAATCTTTTCATCCTTATTTAGGAATTGGATTCGGTTATTATTTCAATCATTTTCAGATTTCAGAAGAAATAGTAACTATTCCTGAAATAGAAATAACGCAAGATGTGGATGATAAATTTGGATTTCAAGGTGAAATAGGCTTTGATTATTTTTTAGCTACAAATTTTGCTTTAAATCTTGATATGAAATATTGCTGGGTTTCTCCTCAGGGAAAGACAATAATAAAATACACAGATGGAAGAATAACTGAGGAATTTTTTAGTCTAAATTTGAATAATATACTTTATAGGATTTGTATTAAAATTTATTTTTAGAGTCTCCACCAGTATGAGAATTTTATAAAAAAGGTTCTTTTCTTTCTAACGAAAATATCAAATTCTTTTTCTTGAGTATCATCGAATCCAAGATAAAAAGTAGTTCCTGGTCTGTATTCCCAGCTTATTAAAAAAGAATTGAAAAGCTCCTTATAATAACTATGATAATCAGTAATAAATCTGAAAGAGAGCGTTCTTGAAATTTGGACCGTGATTTTCTGCCTGATTGTGTTTATATCGTAGATTTTTTCTCCTCCTCTATTTTTAAAAAATTTACTGTTTCTAAAATCGTAAGAAATTTTAAAAATTGATGATGGACGTATCTCTGTTTTTATATAATGATTTATTCTAAAACCTAAATATGGATTTATCGGGTCATAATAAATCCCGTCTCCGATTAAAAAACTATAACTTCCACTTAACCATTTGAAAGGCTGAGAATTAGCACTGAAAGAAAAATAATTTTTATGAAAATTTTTTCCAGCCCATCTTTCCATGTAATCTGAATATTTAATATTAAAAGAGGTTTCTTTAGCTCCTCTCATATAAATTGAGAAAATTTTAGCTTCATCTGTTAAGGTGTTTTTAAAGTCATACCATCTCCGATAATGAATCATGGGTCTGAAATATATTAAAAACTTTTTTTCAGGATAATATTTATAAGCAAATCTTATATCGAACTCTTTAACATCATTCCTGGTTATAAACCCGGATGAGGCTTCAAAATCAGGATGTATACTGAACCAGCTTACATCAAAGAAAATTTTTCGCGATGAATGTTTAAGCCATAAGGAAAGAGCAGGGGCAAGGGAAGTAGTGCTATCGTCATACTTAGTTTTGGAATAAAGTGTCTGAAAAGTGAAAGTATAATATTTTTTGAATTTGAATTGCCCGTCAATCCCAAAAACTCTGTTGTATCTGTAATAGGAATTAATATTTTTTCCAATTTCTTTGTCCGTGAAAATAAAACCAATATAAGATTGGGAATATAAATCCCTTTTTATTCTAAGAATATTAAATAATGCTTTATCTTTTTTCTTTTCTTCAATCCTGCTTATTTCCCAAATACTCTCAGTAGGATTTTCATCGTAGGCATTTATATATCCTATGGTTGTTTTACCAATTTTACCTGTTAATTTAGCTCCCCATAAAGGGTCAATTATTCTTCTTGTATATACTACAGGAATTAATGTTTCAAAAATGTCTTTTGCTTCGTAAAAAAATGGTCTTTTTTCAGGATAATATAGAGCATATCGTAAATTTACATCAACCTGTGGTAGGTCAGCTTCAATATGACTGAAATCTGGATTATAAGAAAAGTCAGCGGTTAAGTTTGAAGTTATTCCATATTTTAAATTTAAGCCAAAATCCGGATCGAAGTTTTCCCCCATTCTTTTTAAACCAGTAGTTACAGGCATTATTTCTAAGTTTTTACCTCTTTCAATTTCTCCCTCTATTTCAAGGGTTCCTGCTTGAATTAAGTACCCGCTTACATCCCTGCTCAATGGAATCCAGTGTATTCTTTCACTTTTTCTTCTTATTCTTCGAAAAATATGAATCCCCCATTTTTGAACAGAGATATTAGGAAAACGGATGCTTTTGAAAGGAACAGCTATTTCAACTGTATATCCATCTTTGTTAATTTTCCCTTTTGATATGAAATAAGTATCCCAGCTCAGGTCTTCTTTTAATGGTTCTTCAGTTATTATGCTATCTTCCTGAATTCCTAAAGGATTTACTACGAATTGAAAAGCCCTTTTTTTAGCATTAAAAGTATCCAGAATAAATCCTACGAAATCGTCAAGAAAAATGTGGTCCCTTTTAGAAAGAGAAGCTCTTATTTTATCAGGTTCAGAATCAAAGCATTGGAAGGCCATGTAGAAATTTTTTTTGTCATAACCGAGATAAGCGACTGTTTTTTCTGTTGGAGGAGAATTCTCCTTTGGTTCGAATTGAGTAAATTTTTCGATTTTAAATGCTTCTTTCCAGCACGAATCATTTAAAATACCATCAATTACAGGGGGTTGAGATAATTTAGGAAGTTTAATGTAATATTTTTCATTAACCTGATTTGCATTCAGGAATAATCCCCATATCAAACAACTGACTATTAATATTGAGCTTATAGCCCCTTTGCTCATTGTCCAAAAAGCCTTTAGAATTATAACATATTTTAATTAGATAGCAAATAATTAATCTACACACTTGACAAATAGTTTTTGGCATGATAAGTTGAAGTTGTAATTAATAAAAGTCAGCAAAGGGGTTAAAAAACGGTTGTAGAAATTTCATTTGAAAGGAAGTGGTTAATAGGTAAATTTTTAGATTACATCTTTTAAAAAGGGGGTGATAATCTAAAACTTTTAAAACTTTAACAAAAATTTTAAGAG